>CAIYWF010000134.1 GCA_903929845.1 uncultured Chlorobiaceae bacterium
AGCACAAGGATGAGATTGACCGTTATATCGTGAAGCATACTTTTAACTGGGATATGAACCGGATTGCTATCATTGATAAAAACATCATCCGGATGGCCTTGACGGAAATTCTCTACTGCGAGGATATTCCTCCCAAGGTGTCGATCAATGAGGCTATTGAAATCGCAAAAAAATTTAACAGCACCGACAAGAGCAGCAAATTTGTCAATGGTATTCTTGACGCCATTTTCAATGATCTTAAAGCTGAGGGGAAGGTGCATAAAAACGGGAGAGGGCTTATTGACCAGTCGGTGGCCAAGCAGCAAAATACGGAGAGCGAAAGTGAGACTACCGGCATCGATACCTGAGACCCCATGAAACAAACTCCTGAAAAAAAAATCGTTTTTCTTTATCATGCGCTTGGAGCAAAATATCCTGATCCGAAAAGCGAACTGCATTACGAAAGCCCTTTTCAGTTGCTTGTTGCAACCATTATGGCTGCCCAGGCAACTGACAAACAGGTCAATATCATTACCCGTGAGCTCTTCAGGCAAGCTCCGGATGCTGAAAGCATGAGCCGAATGGAGCTTGACGAGATAAAAAGCCTTGTACACTCCATTAATTATTTCAACAACAAAGCGAAAAACATCCTTGAGGTCAGCCGGATACTCATTCAGCGTTACCAGGGAGAGGTGCCTGAAACAAGGGAAGAACTTGAAAGTCTGCCGGGAGTTGGCAGAAAAACCGCAAATGTCGTGCTCGGCAATGCATTCGGTCAACCAGTCATGCCGGTGGACACCCATGTGCACCGGGTTTCAAACAGGATCGGGCTCGTAATAACGAGCAAACCCGAAGAGACAGAAAAGGAGCTGATGAAAATTATTCCTGAAGCATGGGTTATCACCTTTCATCACTATCTGCTGCTGCACGGACGGTATACCTGCAAGGCAAAAAAGCCGGAATGCAAAGGTTGTACGGTCAGCAGCGTCTGTGATTTTCCGACAAAAACCTAACCCAGTTCGATTTTACGGTCAACGGCATAGACCCACTCACCTTCAGGACGCAGCCGATTACCGGCCCAGAGTTCAAGCATCACACCTTTTGTGGAAGAAACAGGTGATGTGAAAATTTCAATCTGGTAGTAGAGTTCATCAAGAAGATCATCCCAGACCTTTTCAAGGTTGGATGCCACATCCTGATAGGCCGGGCCGGGTGTCAGAGAACATGCTGAATCGGGTGGAAAATAGTCGCTGATGTAGATAAAGCTGTCGGGCATCAAAAAACCGCCTCGAAAGGTACCTCTGGAACGCTTGATACCGGGAATTTCAACCCAGAATTCGAGCAGTGTATCAGAAGTCAGCCTGCAATCGCTTGCAAGCTTTTCGAAAAGCTGCTGGACAGTCTGGCGGATGAGCGCTTTGTTGTCGGTGGAAAGCTCATGCATTTTGAAATCCGGAGTATGGTCGCGCATGTTCGGTGAACGATAAGTTATTGAGTGAGTTGTGGTAATATAGGGTTATTTTGGGGTTACTTCAACTGGCTGGGGATGGTTCAATTGCAATTGTTTTTTGCAGAACGGTTTCAAGCCACGTCTTCAGCAGGTCGGCAGCCCAGATTTCTATGTCAGGTTCAAAAAGGGTTTTTAGGCGAAGTGTAATTGCACTCCCCTTGACCTCTACATTAATGTTCTGAATATTCTGCCTGTGACCACGTTCAAGACCATTGGCAAGGCGCAGAATTCCTGATAGCACATCAACCGCCCGTTTATGCGTCGGTTTCAGTATGTTGTACGCCGTATGCTTTTCTGAAGGAGAGGATTTACGGTGATAGCGAACGACATGACCGATAATCTCTATTTCTGAAGGCGAAAAGCCCCGGAGCTCTCCGTTAAGAACGATGTACTGGCTGTGCTTGTGATGGGAAGATATGGAAATAAATGCGCCGATGTTATGAAGCAGCGACGCATACTCCAGAAGTTCACGATAGGGCGCTTCAAGATGGTGCAGGAGTGAAAGTTTATCGAAGAGGTGCAGGCTGAGCCGAGCAATATACTCGGCATGATCACGGTCCCAGTGGCAGCGAAACCCGAGTTCATTGACACTCTCCCGCCGTATATCAAGCGCAACATCATTGTCCAGGCTCTTTGGGCTGGAATAGCGATGCTTCAGATAGTGGAGCACCATGCCCTCACGAAGCGCCGAATCGGAAATCAAAATCTCCTCAACCTTGAAAAGCCTGAAAATCATGTCAACAAGAATCAGTCCCGGTAAAATAAGGTCTACCCTTTTTTCATCAAGACCGGTCATTTTTCGTCGATCTGCGGCATCCAGAGGGATAACGGCCTTGTAAAGAGCCTGAAACTCCTTTCGGGTAAACGTACTGTTGTTGAGCGACACATCACTCTCCCGGCCGTTCATTGAGCGAATCATTCGAGCGATATTCTGGGCCGTACCCGAAGAGGCGATGGCCCTTGTCACTTTGAGTTCAGAGGCTTTTTCAACGGCAGAAACCATCTCTGCAGCAAAAAACTGTTCAAGCATCTTGATTTCATGAAGAGAAATCGGTTCTGTAGTGACAAACCGTTCACGCATTCTTGCCACACCGATTTTACGACTCTCAAGAAGCTGCACCCCTTTATGATTGACAACCACAAACTCAACGGAGCCTCCACCAATATCAAAAAGAAGATCGGCGGTTTTGCCAATCTTCACCGCATTACGAACTCCATAATAGATAAACTCTGCCTCTTCTTTCCCTGAGATAATCTTGACTTTAAGACCGGTCTCATCCCTGATTCGGCTGAGAAAATCACACCTATTTTTGGCCTCCCGGATAGCACTTGTGGCAAAGGCAATCATATTTTCCGGCGCCACGCCATGCTGCGAAGCAAGAACAAGAAAATTCTTCAAGGCGGCAATGCCTGACTGCATCGCATCATCATCCAGCATTTTTGTTGAAATACTGCCCCGGCCAATACAAATCATATCTTTGACACGATCAATCTCCACAATGCCCTTTTCCTTGCTCTCTTCAACAATAATCATGTGGAAGGAGTTGGTCCCGAGGTCAATGGCAGCTACCCGTATATTTTCAGTCGTCATGCATGTAGTCTAAAAGCAATTTAAATGGCGGTGCAAAATACATGTTTTGGAAGGGAAAAGGAAGAGGATGTGTAACCTTTCTCTTCCAGAGATTTCGGTGTATATTCAAGCC
>CAIYWF010000135.1 GCA_903929845.1 uncultured Chlorobiaceae bacterium
ATCCCGCGTGAAAAAATTGGACCGACTTTCGGAAAACTTGATGATGCCTCGATGCTAACCGTTAACCGGGCGCTCGCAGTGTGGCTTGGATTCGCATAAGCAACCCTAATCTTAGTCCATTCATACCGAATAACTGTTGTAGATATGATGTGTTTGAGATAAATAACTCTACATAATCTTTATTATGGGTTCGCCTCAGAAAACGGCATTTGAATGTACGCCAACTTGAGAAATCATAATTTCCGCTAAAGAATAGCCTCCGCCGCCAGCAACTCCGCTTCGCTCCACTGCCTGCTGCTCCAGCGCTTTGCAGCGGCATGGGAGCATGGTGCAAGAGCAAGGCAAGCTGAGTTGCGCGAAAGCGGGGGGCCGCCTAACGACAAGTTGAGCCGTGAGTGAAGCGAAGCTCTGCTGGAACGTTAAGTTAGGTTTGATGAAGAACCATGTACGTCAACAATACGATTGCGCAAGCCACAGTCACTCCGAATGGGAACCAGAGAGCATTATCTTCAAAATGAGTGACCCGATCTTGCTCCTCAATCTTTCGAATGGGTTCAAAAGGCTCGGAATACAACAGATTCTGATTCAGGTAGAACGACTCCCGGATTTGCAAACAAGCCCGCGTCTGCACCAACCAGGAACGGAACGTAAGAAAGGAAACCACGTAGAGCAGAAGTAAAAGAATCTGGGCGAGGAGAAGCACGTTTCTTAATTCCTGATGACCAACGAAGAATACTGCTAAGCCAACAAGTCCAGGGACGACATAATATGTGAGTCTAAAGACAGCTTCCTGTTTCTCCCTAATCTCAATCCTGTCCTGTGCCATCAAGGCGTTAACAATGGATAGCCTGTCGCTAACGCCGAGTGAGCAACGTTTAGATATTTCCCCTTCCGTCGGCTGGTTCATGTAGTGCCTCCCATTTATTCGTGTGAGATACGAGGTGGCCTAACCCATCATTCCAGCGGACTGCCTACGGCAGCCGCTGGAATGATGGGTTAGGCCGCGCGCGCTCAAGAAACTCAACTACCCAGCTTGCTCACTGCATCGAGTGCAGGCCGAACATGTTGCCCTCAGGATCAATGCCCAGCGCGATGAAGCCGTATTGGCCTATGGACATTTTCTCCTTCTGTATTTGACCGCCTGCTTTTGACGCCTTGGCAGCTTCAACCGCGCAATCTTTGCAGCTGAAGTAGACCAATACGCTATTGGCTCCCGAGGAAAACCCTGGCATCTTGACTAACGCCCCAGATGCCCCGGATCCCTCGGCGCTCATTGGGAATGCCCACATCTCGATTCCCGGGCTTTCGAGCTTCGACAGCTTCACACCAAAAACAGCCTCGTAGAACGCTTTCGCACGAGACATATCTTCAACGTAGATTTCAAACCAGCCAACAGGATTGTTCATCGCGCTTCCTTTCACGTGCATTGTTCAATTGCGAGGCCTAACAATAATTAGATTGATCCGCCTAAATTGGGCATTTTTGTACTGCAACCCACATATAGTTCACTATACTCAAACTTTGAGCACACTTCCGGCATCGAAATATGCCAGCCCTGCAACGGATTACCGTGCAAAGCTCCATGAAGAACGTCAGTACAACGCCCCCGCAAAAGTGGAGTACCGCCTTTGCTCCTGAACGCCCTGCGGAACTACAAAAACGTTTATCCTTACGAGCGGGCTTAGGCCATGCGTTGGCGAATGCTTTGCTTTTATGTTATCAATTGTTGTATTATCGAAGAGAACATTCAACGCCGTCAGTAACCAATTTACAAAGCGCCTGTTCAAATGAAAAGAAAAACAGGATATAATCCAAAGCGTCGTTTCGATACTGATACTGGTTCAACGTTGCTTGATCAAATTGCCCGAGCATTCGTTACGGTGGAAACCCGGAACATAAACGCAATCCCGGCGACTTTGGGTTAACACCACCAGCACAACCAAGGCCGGATAAATCACTCTGTGATGATCTTGGAATCTTTTCAAAAGTCGAAGCAGAACGATTGTTACAAGAGGGAGCAAAAAAAGGGATGGTCAGTCAAGCACGTCGCGAAGGTTTTCCGCAGAATATCTGGGCGGTCACTTCGGATGGCTCTCCGGTTGAGGCTCAACTTGAAAACGCCAGTTCAGGAGCTTATCATGGATACCCGATGCCCGATACCGATCCTTTCTCCAGGCAAGTTCTTTTGAAATTGAGGCGCGTCAATGAGTAACACATTTGCAATTGATTTTGAATGGCTTGAGCGCTTCACGCCTGATGAAGCAGAGCGTGTTACCTTTGCGGACATCAAAATAACCGTTGGAGGGGTGGTCATTACGGAACTTGAAGATGTCAATGCCAAGACCATCCGACCTGCTGCACGTCTCTCGGCTTATGCAATGGCGTTGTGGTTGCTTGGGAATTGGTGGCGCATTGTGCGTGAGCCAGAACGTGGATTATCAGAATCCTGGGAGATGAGTCATCGGCTTGGCGCTATCGGTCAAAGATTTCTCTGGCCCGACTTGAGCTTCAACAGTGATGGATCGGCACTGCTGGTCAGGATGAATGCGACACCTCCGTCCAGCCGTCAAATGGTGCGGTATCTGAATGGAGTGTGCGAGGTTGTTTCGTTGGCTGCCTTTGAAGCCACTGTCCTCTCTTTTGTCGATGCAGTTATTGGCCGGCTGCATTCCATGAGCTGCAAGACGAGCCTTCTGCAAGATCTCCGGGAGAATATTGTTGAAGAGCGCAGTAACCCTTTATCAGTGCAGTGGTGAGAGATGGAGGCATTATTGGGTTATGACCCCGATGAGGCGTCTGAAGAGCTTATGGCTGCGCTGCTTGCTCAAGGCGAACTATCAGGATACGACGCAGTGGCGGAGGTGCTGGCTCAAAGCACAACAGATTCACCAGAAATTATTGATGCACTTTTCAGGAACGTTCAGGGCCATACCGAGCGAATGTTCGTGCCCAATACCGAAGCATTGAGAACAGAGACTGCCTGCATAGATTATTCTCTGTTGCCATGGGAAAGAGCGGCTGTCGCTGCCCGCGCAGCAAAAAAGTATTGGGCGCTGCCGGATGGTCCTGTGAGCAACAAGCAGTTGATAGACCTCTTTTCACTCTCAAGCGATATTTTCACCAACAATCATAGGGCAAAAAGCCCCATAACGGTTGGGTTTCGCAATGGAGTACCGGATCGACTTGATGTCTGCCTCAATACCTCATATCCCACCAATCACCGATTTGCTCTTTTGCGTCTGGTGGGTGATCGGCTTTATTCTCCGGATACCGACAAGTTCCTGCCGGTTACCACCGTTAAAACAGCCCGGCAGAAGTTTCAGCGAGCTTACGCCCAAGAGTTTCTCTGTCCTTCCGATGCGCTGAAAGATTTTGTTGGTGAAGACTTCGGAGAAGAAAAGCTGGATGAAGCGGCACACTACTTCAACGTTTCAACAAGGCTGATAGAGACGACATTGGTGAACAAAGGCTTTATATGATAGAGGTAGTCTGTTCGATTGAGTCCAGCTTGATGCAAAACAGTTCACATTTCGGTCGATCATACTCTTCTATTAAAGGAAAATATTACAATAAATATACCAAGATTAACTGGCGTTTTACAACCGAAAAAGCAAGAATCAAGCTGTTACGCCTTTATCCGGCAATTGAGGTGTGACATGACACTATCGTCATCAGGTAAATGATCAGTCGCGCCCCCAGCGGGCGCGTGGATTGAAACCTTTTTTTTATAGGGCTTCACAATCACCACACTTCATCGCGCATGAACTTGATCTCGGACAAGGAGCAAGAGGCATTGTCTTCGACCCGAAAGCGAGAAACGTCAGCAAGTTTGAGTGGGAGAGGCTCTAACTCAAGAAGGGGGCAACTGTTGACCGAGTGTATTTTTGTCTGAAAATATTTTTTTCGTGTTTGGATATCGTTAACAATCGTATATTAAGCATATAAGCATGTTGCTTTGTAGCATGGATCAAACATTTTCTTTTGCAGCCCCTGCGGGAATGTTTTCATAACCTTCAGGTCGCTGAAAAACAAACATTTACAGTTTCAATTTCAAAACGGAGGTAGTAATGCAAAGCAACCAGACCTTTGCTGATCTCTTCAGGGCCAGGGGAGTAAGCCGCAGGGACTTTCTCAAGTTTTGTTCGCTTACTTCGGTTTATCTTGGTCTTGCCCCCTCGATGGTGCCAAGTATTATTCAGGCGATGGAGAAAAAGCCTCGAACTCCCGTTATATGGATTCACGGCCTTGAGTGTACCTGCTGCTCCGAGTCTTTTATTCGCTCTTCCCATCCCACTATTGAAGATCTGCTCTTCAACATGATTTCTCTTGATTATGATGATGTACTGAGCGCTGCTGCGGGCCATCAGTTAGAAGATGCGCGCCGCAAAATCATGAAAGAGTACAAGGGGAAATACATTCTTGCCGTTGAAGGAAATGCCTCCACAAAAGATGATGGTGTCTACTGTATGGTTGGTGGCGATTCATTTCTGAATACCCTGAAAGAGACTGCTGCGGATGCGGCCGCCATTATTGCCTGTGGCACCTGTGCTTCATTTGGCTGTGTGCAGAATGCCGATCCGAACCCGACTGGCGCAGCACCGATTTCTGATATTATCAAGGACAAGCCCATTGTCAAGGTGCCGGGCTGTCCAGCGATTTCAGAAGTTATGACTGGTGTTATTACCCATTTTCACACCTTCGGTACCCTTCCTGAACTTGATCGTCTCGGTCGTCCAAAAGCATTCTACAAGACGAGGATTCACGATAAATGCTATCGGCGCGCCTTCTTTGATGCGGGTATGTTTGTCAGAAGTTTTGATGATGATGCGACAAGAAAGGGGTGGTGTCTCTATAAGATGGGGTGCAAGGGGCCGACGACCTATAATGCCTGTTCAAAGATCCAGTGGAACGGTGGAACGAGCTTCCCTATTGGTTCCGGTCATCCTTGTATCGGCTGCTCTGAGCCTCATTTTTGGGATAGGGGTCCATTCTACAGCAGACTTGCTGAAGTTCCGTTCCTTGGCAGTGACAGCAATGCAGACAAGATTGGCATAGTAGCTGTTGGCGCTGCTGCCGCCGGTGCTGCCGCTCATGCGGCGGTGACCGCAGCAAAGAAAGCGAAATCAGACAAGCTTGATAATGATAAAGCATAACCAGGGAGTAAGCTCATGGCAAAAAAAATAGTTGTTGATCCGATTCCTCGTATAGAGGGGCACTTGAGAATAGAGGCGAAGCTGAACGACAGCAATGTGATTGAGGAGGCTTACTCCAGCGGTACGATGTGGCGCGGTATAGAGGTGATCCTCAAGGGGCGCGATCCTAGGGATGCTTGGGCATTTGCCGAGCGTATCTGCGGTGTGTGTACCACGGTGCATGCTCTTGCTTCGGTACGGTGCGTCGAGGATGCTCTTGGAATTGATATTCCGACCAATGCCCGAATTATCCGAAACCTGATGAATGCGACGCAGGTGACTCAGGATCATCTTGTGCACTTTTACCATCTGCATGCTCTTGACTGGGTCGATGTGGTCAGTGCCCTGAAGGCCGATCCGAAACAGACTTCGGTTATTGCACAGAGCATCTCTTCATGGCCGAAATCGTCGGTGGGCTACTTCAAGGATTTGCAGCAGCGCCTTGTCGGCTTTGTCGAAAGCGGTCAGCTTGGTATTTTCTCCAACGGTTACTGGGGTCATCCGGCCTACAAGCTTCCTCCTGAAGTGAATCTGATTGCGGTGGCGCACTATCTTGAGGCGCTTGATTTCCAGAAGGAGATTGTCAAGATCCATACTATTTTTGGCGGCAAGAACCCTCATCCCAACTATCTGGTTGGCGGCATGGCCTGTGCCATAGATCCCAACAGCGATACGGCGATCAATATTGAGCGTCTCTCTATGATCAAGAAAATCATTGACGATACGACCACGTTTATCGACCAGGTCTACATTCCCGACTTGATCGCTATTGCGGGATACTACAAGGGTTGGCTGCATGGCGGCGGTCTTGGCAACTATCTCAGCTATGGTGATTTCCCTGAGACCACTCTCGCTGATTTCAAGACTCTGCTCTGGCCGAGGGGCGCTATTCTCAACAAGGATCTCACCACCGTCATCGACGTTGATCCAAGGGATGCCTCGCAGGTGACTGAAGAGGTGAGCCACAGTTGGTATACCTATTCGGGCGGGGATGGCAAAGGACTTCATCCGTGGAAGGGTGAGACTACTCCGCGTTATACCGGCCCCAAGCCTCCGTTCGAGCATCTTGATACCGACAAGAAGTACAGTTGGCTGAAGACGCCCCGCTGGAAAAACCATCCAATGGAGGTGGGTCCGCTTGCCCGTGTGCTGGTTGCCTACGCCAAGGGTGATCCGATGATCAAGGATACCGTTGGTCTTGTGTTGTCGAAGCTTCAGGTTGGTACTGAGGCTCTTTTCTCGACCCTTGGCCGTACTGCGGCTCGCGGTATCGAGTGCAAGCAGACGGCAGGCTTCATGCGCCATTATTATGATCAACTGATTGCCAATATCAAGACCGGTGATTACCGTACCTTCAACAGCGATCGGTGGGAGCCTTCATCCTGGCCTGAAGAGTGCAAGGGGTTTGGTTATACTGAGGCTCCGCGCGGTTCGCTTGGTCACTGGATTCATATCAGCGACAAAAAGATCAAGGAGTACCAGATTGTGGTGCCCTCCACCTGGAACGCTTCTCCAAGGGATGCCAATGGCAATTCAGGAGCTTACGAGTCGGCGCTGAAAGGGACGCCCATGATCAATCCTGAACAGCCGCTTGAAATTCTCAGAACGGTGCACTCCTTTGATCCGTGTCTTGCCTGTGCCTCTCATCTGTTCGATATGAACGGCAAGGAGATCACCTCGGTCAAAATCGTTTAAACGGAGCTTGTCATGGGGAGATTAATTGAAGAAATCTATGTCTGGAGATTGCCTGTCAGGTATTATCACTGGATCAATGCCCTGTGCACGGTCGTTCTTTTTGTAACCGGC
>CAIYWF010000136.1 GCA_903929845.1 uncultured Chlorobiaceae bacterium
AAGATTTGGTGTTGAGGAGAAAAATAAGGCTGCTGTGTCACGCTACATTCGGGAAGCAGTAGATGCCGAAGTCATAAAACCTTTCAATGAAGATGCTTCGCGGAAGTTGATGAAGTATGTGCCTTACTGGGCATGAATCTTAATTGACGGGTAATTGACAGAATGGCTGAAATGCCTGCTACCGAAAAATGTAAACTGTTGATAGTAAACAAGATATCTGGCTAGTTTTTAATTGATGGGTAATTGATAACCGCGCTATCCTATGACTACCGATACCAGTGAAAGTGGACTTGAGCGGCTGATCTGCACAGCGTTGACCGGCCATCCCTGCGATTCGGCGCCGACGGGCGAAATGCAGGATCGGCCAGCGACTTATGGTGTCGGCTGGATTGGCGGAATGCCGGAGGCCTATGATCGGGAATATTGCGTCGATCTTGTACAGCTCACTCTTTTTCTGCGCGACACCCAGCCTGAAATGGCTGAAGCCATAGGTCTTGACACCGACGGCCCGGTTCGGCGCAAATTTCTTGCCCGTCTTCAGGGCGATATCAGCAAGCGGGGCACCATCAACCTGCTTCGACATGGTCTCAAGCATGGCGCGCACCATATTGACCTTTTTTATGGTACTCCATCGCCGGGCAAAGCAAGGCTCAGGATCGATATAGTGCCAACCGTTTCAGCGTCACCCGCCAGTTGCGTTACAGCCGCGCCGAGACGCAACGGTCGCTTGATCTTGGGCTCTTTATTAACGGATTGCCGGTGGCGACCTTTGAGTTGAAAAACAGCCTCACCAAGCAGAACGCCGAGGATGCGGTTCAGCAGTATCGGCGGGATCGCGATCCGCGTGAGAAACTCTTTGAGTTTGGCCGCTGCATTGTTCATTTTGCGGTGGATGATCATGAGGTGCGTTTTTGCACGTACCTGAAAGGCAAGGCATCGTGGTTTCTGCCTTTCAATCTTGGCTGGAATGATGGCGCCGGTAATCCGCCCAACCCCAATGGTCTGAAGAGCGACTATCTCTGGAAGCAGATCCTCACCCGTGCCGGGCTTACCGATATTATTGAGAACTATGCCCAGGTTGTTGAGAGCAAACACGAGAAAACCGGCAAAAAGAGCGCCATGCAGGTGTGGCCACGATTCCACCAGCTTGATGTGGTGCGCAAGCTGCTGGCCGATTGCGCGGCCAACGGCGCTGGGAGGCGCTACCTTATCCAGCACTCAGCGGGAAGCGGCAAGTCAAACTCTATTGCGTGGCTTGCCCATCAATTGATTGGGCTTGCCAACAATGATGCACCTGTTTTTGACTCCATTATTGTGGTGACTGACCGGCGGCTTCTTGACCAGCAGATCAGGGATACTATCAGGCAGTTTGCGCAGGTTGGCGCGACGGTTGGCCACGCAGAACGGTCGGGTGACTTGCGGAAGTTCATCACTGCAGGGAAGAAAATCATCATCTCAACGGTACAGAAGTTCCCCTATATCCTTGATGAAATTGGCAGTGAGCAGCGGGGGAGGCGCTTTGCCATCATTATCGACGAGGCGCATTCAAGTCAGGGCGGACGAACCTCTGCGGCAGTGTCAATGGCTCTCGGTATGGCTGGCGCGGCGGAGGAAGAGGAGGGTACGGAGGATAAGATCAACAGGTTGATGGAGGCCAAAAAGCTGCTGCCCGGAACGAGCTATTTTGCCTTTACTGCAACACCAAAGAACAAGACGCTGGAGATTTTCGGCGACCCGGTTCCTCAGCCTGATGGCACGGTTAGGCACAGACCGTTCCACAGCTATACGATGAAGCAGGCCATCCAGGAGGGGTTTATTCTTGATGTTCTCAAGTACTATACACCGGTTTTGAGTTATTACAAGCTCTCCAAAACAGTTACTGACGACCCGAAGTTCGACACCAACCGGGCAAGGAAGAAGCTGCGCCGCTACGTTGAAGGCCACGACCACGCCATCAGGCTCAAGGCAGAGATTATGGTTGACCACTTTCATGAACAGGTGCTGACGTCCGGCAAGATTGGCGGAAAGGCGCGGGCAATGGTGGTGACAAGTGGTATTGAGCGTGCGATTCAGTACTACCACGCCATCAGCAATTACCTTGTTGAGCGGAAAAGTCTCTGGAAGGCGATTGTTGCCTTTTCGGGTGAACATGACTTTGGCGGCACAAAGGTGACGGAGGCTTCGCTGAACGGCTTTCCCTCATCTCGCATTTCCGATGAAATTCAGAATGATCCTTATCGCTTTCTCATCTGTGCCGACAAGTTTCAGACCGGGTATGATGAGCCGCTGCTCCACACGATGTATGTGGACAAGGTGCTCTCGGGTATCAAGGCCGTGCAGGCGCTCTCGCGCCTGAACCGTGCTCATCCGCAGAAGCACGATGTTTTTGTGCTCGACTTCATGAACGATGCGGATTCGATCCAGAAAGCTTTTGCCGACTATTATCGAACCACCATTCTCTCTGATGAGACTGATCCTGACAAGCTGCATGATCTCAAGGTGATGCTTGATGGCTATCAGGTGTATGACGATACCGGGCGGGATCATCTTGTAGAACTCTATATCAACGGTGCTGACCGTAACAAGCTTGATCCGATTCTTGACAGTTGTGTTGCCGTGTACCGGGCAGAGCTTGATGAGGATGGACAGGTGGACTTCAAGGGCAAGGCGAAAACATTTACCCGGATGTACGGTTTTCTTGCCCAGATTTTGCCCTACACCAACGCCGAGTGGGAGAAACTTTCAATTTTTTTGAACTTTCTTGTGCCAAAACTGCCAGCGCCAGTTGAAGAAGATCTCTCGAAAGGGATTCTCGAAGCGATTGACATGGAGAGTTATCGTGCTGAAAAGCAGGCGATGATGCAGATTCTGCTTCCTGATGCAGATGCGGAGATTGAGCCTATTCCATCAAGCGGAGGAAGACGCAAGCCGGAGCCGGAACTCGATCTGCTCTCGAATATCCTCAAAACCTTCAACGACCAGTTTGGCAATATTTCATGGTCAAATGCTGACAGGATCTACAAGAAAATTACAGGGGAAATTCCCGAGCGTGTTGCTGCCGACACCGCCTACCAGAACGCCATGAAAAACCCCGACAAACAGAATGCCCGCATAGAGCACGACAAGGCGCTGGGGCGAGTGATCGTCTCCATGATGAAGGATGATACCGAGCTTTTCAAGCATTTTACCGATAACGATTCGTTCAAGCGGTGGATGATGGATACGGTGTTTGGTTTGACCTATCAGGAGCCGGAGTATCAGTAAGCGGGGAAGTCTGCTATTTCCTCTTTTCGAGACATAAAAAGAAAAACCCCCCGTACAACGGAGGGCATTCTTGTATTCAATCAACCCCGCAGCAACTCAGCAGTTACGCACAGTCGAAGAGTTACGATCCTTGATGGTGCTCTCATCGAACTCGTCCCAGTTGTGCTCGTCATGCTCACGCTGGTAGCCAGCCTCTTTCAGACCGAAGCTCATGTCGGCAACCATCTCCGGACGCAGCTCCTTGAGGTTCTTTACCTCGTTCTGCGTCAGAATTCTTGCCTTGTCGAAGCCAAGGTCGATCTCGATTTTGCGGTTCTTGGTCTTGACGCGGTCGATGTCGTAGAAGCGTTTGGTAATGGTGGTCTGTGCGAACGCTTTCAAACAGCCAAGCATGTATTTGCGGACGTAAGGATCCTTGATCCATGGGTAGCCAAAAAAGGTTTTGCGTGCGTAGAAGCGTGCATAAGATTTCAGCACAAGCTTCAGCACATCCTCACGCTCCATGTTGTCGGGCTTGATGATCGGTGTAACAAAGTTGTACTTGGAGTAGTCGCGCACCTCTACCCTGTCGCCAAGCTCTTTAAAGAGGTCGGAGAAAGGCCATGGTGTGTAGATGGTCCAGTTGGCCATATCAGGATCCCAGTCTTTACAGAGCTGGTAGGTCTCTTCAATGGTTTCAGGGGTTTCGTGCTCAAGACCCATAACGAACTGTGCTTCAGCCACAATTCCATTTTTCTGGAGCAACTTGATGGCAAGCTTGTTTTCCTCAATGGTAGTCTCTTTGCGGAAGCGGTTCAGGTTCATTTGGCTGGCAGCTTCGGTGCCAAGCGAAACATGGACGAGACCTGCCTTGCGGAAGAATGGCAGCAGATCTGCATCGCGCATGATGTCGGTCACGCGGGTGTTGATACCCCATGTAACATCAAGTTTACGGTCGATAAGTTCCTGGCAAAGCGAAACAAACTTCTGCTTGTTGATGGTTGGCTCTTCATCAGCAAGAATGAAAAAGCCCACTTTGTGCTGTTTGACCAGTACCTCAATTTCATCGACGAACAGCTTGGGACTGCGAGCACGGTAGCGGCGCCAGAACTGCCACTGTGAGCAGAAGGTGCAGGTAAAGGGACATCCTCTTGCAAAGTTTGGAACCGCAAGGCGGCAGTTCAGAGGGGTGTAAATGTATTTATCCCAGTCGTAAAGGCTCCAGTCGGGGGTAAGGGTATCAAGATCCTCAATCACCGGATGTTCAGCCGTTGCGAACACCTTGCCGTCGTCGTCGATATAAGCGATGCCGGTAATCTCTCCGCGGTTCTGCTTGTCAG
>CAIYWF010000137.1 GCA_903929845.1 uncultured Chlorobiaceae bacterium
AGAAAAATGGCTCATTTGTTATCACCGGATGTAAACATTCAATAACCAATAATGGAGGAAAGAACAATGGGAATGTTATGTAATCAATGTCAGGAAAGTATTCATGGTACAGGGTGTACGGTTCGAGGGGTATGCGGAAAAGATGAACCTACTGCCCAGCTTCAGGATGTGCTGGTCTATGCTGCCGAAGGGCTTGCTCTGGCTGCAGAAAAATTGGAGGGCAGCGTTTCAAGGAAGGTCGGTCAGCTTATCAGTGAATCACTCTTTGTCACCGTAACCAACACCAATTTTGATGAGGATGCAATAGTTGCCCAGATACGCAAGACTCTGTCGATGCGTGATGAACTGAATGCGACCCTCCATCATCTGCCGCATCATGATGCCGCTCACTGGACCGGCAGTTCAAAAGAGGATTTTCTTTCGAAAGCCCTTGAAGTCGGTCTTGAGAGTTTGAGTGAAAATGAAGACCTTCGATCACTGAAAAGCCTTGTGCTTTTTGGCCTGAAGGGGCTTGCTGCCTATACAGACCATGCAGCAGTGCTCGATTATCATGATGACGATATCTATGCTTTTTATGTAAAAGGGCTTGCAGCGCTCACCAAAGAGCTGTCGGCAGAAGAACTTACCGCACTGGTGCTTGAAACTGGCGGCGCAGCAGTCAAGGCAATGGCACTGCTTGACAAAGCAAACACAAGAACCTATGGCCATCCCGAAATCACCACGGTGAAGACCGGTGTGGGCAAAAACCCCGGTATCCTGATTTCAGGCCACGACCTCCGCGATATGGAAGAGCTTCTGAAGCAGACAGTCGGAACAGGCGTTGACGTCTATACCCACTGCGAAATGCTTCCAGCACACTACTATCCGGCGTTCAAGAAGTATCCTCACTTCATTGGTAATTATGGGGGTTCCTGGTGGCAGCAGGACAAAGAGTTCGATACCTTCAACGGCCCAATCCTTATGACCACGAACTGCATCGTACCCGTTCGCGAATCATATCGCAACCGGATGTTCACAACCGGTATGGCTGGCTATCCAGGGCTGAAGCATATTCCTGCAAGGCCTGAAGGCGGTCATAAGGATTTTTCAGAGCTTATCAATCTGGCTAAAACCTGTCCGTCACCAAAAGAGATCGAAAATGGTACCATCACTGGTGGCTTTGCACACCATCAGGTGATTGCTCTGGCCGACAAAGTGGTCGATGCAGTAAAGTCTGGTGCTATCAAACGGTTTATCGTCATGGCTGGCTGTGACGGACGTCATGCATCACGCAAATACTATACCGACGTTGCTGCGGCACTTCCCGACAATACCATCATTCTTACTGCAGGATGTGCCAAGTACCGCTATAACAAGCTAGAACTTGGTGATATCGGTGGCATACCCCGCGTGCTCGATGCCGGTCAGTGCAATGACTCCTATTCGCTTGCCGTCATTGCACTCAAACTCAAGGAAGTATTTGCGCTTGAAGATATCAACGATCTGCCAATCTCCTTTGATATTGCCTGGTATGAACAGAAGGCTGTTACCGTTCTTCTTGCCCTGCTCTATTTGGGAGTAAAAGGCATTCGCCTCGGACCAACACTTCCCGTGTTCCTGACACCGAATATTGCTGCAGTGTTGGTCGAGAAATTCGGCATTACACCAATCGGTAAAGTTGATGCCGATATCGAAGCCATGATGGTCGGAGCGTAAGCATTCATATCCCCGCATTGACCAGCTTTTAAAGGCAACTCTTGCGGGTAGAAAAAAGAGAACAGGGGCTGCAGAGAATGCGGCCTCTCGTCTCGCTTTTATTTTTCACAGTGCGCTATCTCTTTTGTACTTTGTTGTTTGCAATGAGGAAACGCAACTGATGTATGAACAAGAAACAGCTCACCGAACGCGATATCTGTACCAAATACATCACCCCGGCGCTTGAACGGGCTGGATGGGATATTGTTACCCAGGTGCGTGAAGAGTTTCCGTTGACAAAAGGGCGCATTATTGTTCGTGGCAAGCTGCATACCCGTGCTCAGCACAAGCGGGTTGATTATGTCCTCTTCTACAAGCCCAATATTCCCCTTGCGCTCATTGAGGCCAA
>CAIYWF010000138.1 GCA_903929845.1 uncultured Chlorobiaceae bacterium
GACCAGCCAGTTTTTTGCCAACTACTACCTCAGTTTTTTTGATCACTACGTTAAAGAGGAGTTGCGATGCAAGGGCTACGTTCGCTACGTGGATGATTATGTCTTGTTCTCAAATGCCAAGTCCGAGTTGTGGGAGTGGAAAACGGCAATAGAAGAGTTCTTGATGAAATTCAGGCTGATTCTCAATACACAACGCACAGAGCTTTATCCGACAACAGAAGGGAAGCGCTTTCTCGGGCAGATAGTCTTTCAGACCTACCGGCAGCTTCCTTCTGAAAATGTGCGCAGAGCAAAAAAACGGATACAATGTGTTTTGCTTGACAAGCCCGAAACTCAGCAGAAAAGCCTTGCCGGGTGGGTTGGCCATGCCCGTCAGGCCAATACGCATAACCTTTTGCAGTCGTTGGGGCTGTTGGAGAGCAATACAAAACATCGATAACGGTTACTCTATATCTCTATGGGACTTTCTTTTTTTACCCGGCAGGTAAGGGCTCTTTGGCTTTGCGTGTTTTTTTGCATCGGAGCTTCCGGTATTGGTTGTGCTCAACGTGATAGTGCGAAGTCGCAGGTTGTTGCCACTCCGGTTGTTGCTGTGGAGGGGACTTTAGGTGCGGCAGAAGCAAAGGATGTGGTGGGGGTTACCGGTGCTTCTCGTGATGGTGGCGTGAACAATGCAGAAAAGGGCAAGGGTGGAGAACAGAAGAGTATCCTTGACTATTTACCTGTGGCGGCGATTATTGCTTTGGGGGCCTTGCTTTTAAATCTCTCTAAGGGATTTCCAAATAATCTTTTCGTGAAAAATGAAAAAAAGACAAATCGAACTGCTGATGATGATTATGACCGAAATAAAAAAGATAAAGAGTATGAAGAGCATGAAATAGAGTACCGGAAGTGGTTAAAGATAAAACTTGAGAAAAGCACAATTATCGGAATGCCGGAAGGTATTTTCGATGAGACACAGGAGGCCGTCAATTTGCGAGATACGTTTGTTCCACCACATCTTACAGTAAGTGTGGCAGCGGAACGTAAGACAGATGCTGAGGGAATTGGCATGTATCAGCATTCAGGTGAAGATATTGATGATTCTCCTGAAAAAATACTTGCGGATGCAGCCAGTAAATTTCGTTTGCTTCTAATAATAGGAGAGCCTGGTTCCGGGAAGACGACTCTTCTTCAGCACTTTGCCATGCTGAATACACTCGAACTTCCGGGATTTTCTTCACCAATCATCATCAGGTACCTGCCTTTTCTTGATATGGCTGCTCGTGGTGAGGAGCAAAAATCGCTGCCCGAAAAATTCTCCGAAAGTTTAAAATCTTATTCCCAGATTGATCACTCATTTTTTGACGACTGCCTGAAGCGACAAAGTACTCTTGTACTGCTGGATGGTCTTGATGAAATAAGTGATCCGGAACAACGGGAAAAAGTTTGTACATGGGTTGCCCAAAAGGCTGAATGGTTTGACAAGGCTTTTTTTGTCATGACGACACGCGATAAAGGGTATGGCGAAAAAGAGCAGAACGCACTGAGAACCGAAAAGCAGAAAGCCATTGTTGAACGATTTTCTTCTCGTCAACAAATGGAATTTTTAATCAAGTGGTTTCGTGCTGCTTTTTTTCGAGATCAGATGCGAGACGAAGGGAAATGTACTGAATTACGCAAAAAGGAAATAGAAGTATCGACCGAGAGGATTGCCAAGATTACCGCACAAGAACTTGTTGAGTATCTCGAAAAAAAAGAAAATAAGGGGTTGAAGGATTTGGCTGGAGTCCCCCTGCTTTTGCAGATCATGGCGATTCTCTGGAAACAAAGTGGTGCTCTTCCAGAAAATCGTGAGAAACTATACTGCGTTACTCTCGATTATCTGCTTTATCACCGTGATAAAGGGAGGAAGATTCCTACGTTGCTTCCAGCCGAAGAAGCAAAGCTGCTTCTTGCTCCGATAGCACTATGGATGCTGGATAAAGGCCATAAAATGGCACCAAAAGTCGAAATGAATGAAATCATGCAGGATATCATTGACACGATGGCACTCAAGTATCGCAACAATTCCTCTGAAAAAGTATGTAAATATTTTGTCGAACGTGCGGGAGTGCTTCGTGATTTGGGTGCGGGTTATGAGTTCAGTCATAAAACTTTCCAGGAATATCTTGCTGCCATACAGCTTCTTAAAAGTGTGACTTCAGAGGCTGGTCGTATGAACAATCTGGTTATGCTGGTTGGGAACCAATGGTGGGCAGAGTCATTGCTGTTTTTTATAGCCCAGGTCGATGCTGATTGGTTTAACAGTTTTATGGAAGCATTTTTTGATTCGACGAAGAGTGATGTTCTGGATGAAGGTGAGTTGACCTTCCTTAAAACAATGATTCGCAGTGCACGGTTACAGCCTGTTACTGTATTTCGTAAAAAGTTGCTTGAACCGACATTGCTCGACCCATCAATCATCAAGAATCGTCAACGCTACCTTCTTGAATGCCTCTTAACCATCGGCAGCAGGCAGGCTGTTGATGCTGCACAGGAGTTTAAACAACAGAACCCTGATGCTGATTTGGAGATACTCCGGAAAGCTGATGAGGTTATTGTCATAACAGCCGATAACTCTGTCATGACGGTTTGCCCGGAGGTACAGCAAGCAGAAACGAGGTTGCTTAATATAGACACTCAGCAACGACGACCGGATGTTTTTCAAAGTGCCATTGAGCCGGGGGCACAGTACATTCTGATCAAAGGGGGCAGGTATCTTTATTCTGTCTATGGTGAAGAGAAGATTGTAAATGATCTTTATGTAGCCAAATATCCAGTAACCAACCGGTTGTACCGCAGGTTTATAATGTATCTGCAATTTGGTGATATTGGTGATGTATTTAGTAAAGCTCATCAACTTCCGGTAACACTTTTCAGGGAAAAACTTTCTGCAATGGGGCGGCAGATCGAGGGTTATAGCGACTATTTGAATTCTGAACAGAATATCGAGGCACTGTTCCGTTCGAATAGAGATGACGATCGGCGTTTTAAAGAAGATGATCAGCCGGTGGTTGGTATCACCTGGTATGCTGCTCGGGCTTACTGTTTGTGGCTGTCGTTGGCTGAAGGTGGTGAAGATAACCGCTATCGATTGCCGACCGAGATTGAGTGGGAGTGGGCGTCGGGAGGGCGGCAGGGCAAGCGTGTGCAGAATGTTCGACCTTATCCCTGGCTTGAAGCGAAAGGGGAACCTTCATCCCGGTTGGCGAATTATGGAGAAACAGTTGGCGCTACCACCCCGGTTGGCAGTTATCCTGAGGGTATTACGCCGGAAGGTTTGTACGATATGGCAGGCAATGTGTGGGAGTGGATGGATAACAAATACAAAGAAAATACGTCTGCCCGCGCGTTGCGCGGCGGCTCCTGGCACGTTATTCCCGACTTCCTGCGTTGCTCTGCCCGGTACAGCGACGATCCGGCGTACAGGAGCGTCTCTTTTGGCTTTCGGGTTGTGCGTTCCAGTCCCTCTTCCTGAAATTCTGATCTTCTGATTGCTGAAACTCTGAAAAGGAA
>CAIYWF010000139.1 GCA_903929845.1 uncultured Chlorobiaceae bacterium
ATTACATGTCCATCCATAGCCTTCTGCTTCATCATGAGCCTGTCCACTCCTGATAAACGATATTCGCCTGCATGGCGTTTTATCAGGATGCTTTCGTCTCCCACAGCGACTTGCCGGTGGCCCTGAAATACAGTGACTCAGGGTCAACATCAAAACCGCATTCCCATGCAAGAGTCGGCCAGGAATCAAGATAAAAATGTGAAAAAGCTATAGGGTTAAGCTATTGCAAATTAATAGACAAGATCACGCAGATCAACCTCGCCGGTTTCACCAGTATTGAATTTCAGAAATATCTGATAATCCTTGACATACCTTGCCTTTACAATTGAAATACATTCCATAAGTGAGTTCTCCGTTACACAAGCGGTTGAATACGATGAAAATCCTTTGTTTCCCACATCAGTAAAAGTTTATAACGATGCAATTCTGCCCATTCTAATTTGCAATTTCCAACTTACTTTCTGCCAAAACATCTATGATTACTCGAAGTTTTTCAAGATATTTCTTTGCGTCTTGTTCATTATGAATTAGAGAAATTTTTTTCAGTGTCTCTGTCGTTAATTTATTTCTTTCATTTTCAATTTCAATACGTAGTTTTTCATTTTCGAGCCGTAATTTTACAAGCTGTTCATATTGTAAAGTAGTTTCTGCCATTATTTTTTCAACATTAGCACTCTCTTTTGATGTCAAAGCCTGTATTTGAAGAACTTCCGCTTGACTTTTTTCAATTTCTACTTTTTTTTCATTCTCAAGTAATTTCGCCATTATCTTCGCATGTTCTTTTCTCCAAGGTATCAACTCCTGAATAATTTTATATGCTTCTATCAACCCTGTAATTGCAATATCAAGTGGAGAATTTTGAGAGATTGATTTTATTGAAATTGGATTTGGGTTGTTGCATTCAAGAATTTCATTTATAAGTTCTTGTAAATTCGTAATCGCCTTTAAGTATGGCACAATATTCAATTCTAGCGTGTACGATGATAATTGAAGATCGGTCTGTGTAATTAACCTTAGACGTTGCACTTTGTTTTGTTCTGGTAAAACTTCATTCGAATATTCCTTTGCTAGCTCCCGCAAGCTTTTTGCTATTTCTGGCAAATCATCAATTATTGTTTGCCAGATTATTGATGGACTAATCTTCTGCCTGTAATTTTCAAACCAAAAAGAAATATTTGCTATTTTCCTCCACGAAACGTTAGGAGGTAATTTATTATTTTGGCTTTTTGCACACTGCAAAATATGTTTCGCTGCGGCACTAAGCCTAATAAAAAAATAACTTACAGCAGAAACAGTTTTTTTATCTGAAATAAATTCGTTTAAAGTAAAACTATCAGTCATGCGTTCTATTTCTACAACGGCATTTAGCATTACCCTGATTATGTCTTTAAATCTGTAATCGTTTTTCATACAGCAACCCCTTCTTTTAATATACGATTGCAAAAAGTAGGCTCAAGTTCGTCATCAACAATTAAATCAACTCGCACTTGCAAAAGGTTATATATATTTTTTTTTAGTTTTTCAAGTAAAAAAATGCTGGGTGTTTTTTGAAAAGAAACTAATATATCAATATCACTGGATAAACTATTTTCATTCCGTGCAACAGAGCCAAAAACAGTCATTTTAGAAATAGCAAATTCTATTTGCAAACTATTGAAGTTATTTCTCAACTTATCAAGTGCTGTTATAAGTGTAATCATAAGTACTCACCTTTTATTATTTTCTGGCAACCCAACATTAATTAAAATAATCTTTCAAATGCATGAAAGGCAGACTTTTTCATTCTGAATTAATAATTTCTGATTTACACAATCTTAATGTTATTCTGTTTCCATTATTGCCCTCTTTAAACGGCACCCGCGACAAATCTAGTTCACCTTTAAAAGCCTTTTGGCTGATACCTGAAAGCGATTCGAGGTTACTGAGTGATTTTGTGTAATGGGCTTTCAGGGATTCAACTTTGGCAACTATGTCCGCAAATCGGTTTTGAAGTTCAAGAGGAGGTCTTATCAAAGGAAATGCTTTAAGTTGAGTAGAGTTAATAGACGCAATTCCTGTTGTTTGTTTTGCTGCTTTAAAAAAGTATGATTTGCCATACTTACTTGCCATAAGTGCGCTTAGGAAAACAGAATTCACACTATTACCAATAGCTCTGACTCTATAAATATGATTTTGATGTATACATTCATCAATTTCACAGCTCCAAACTGCACCACGACCTAATTTGTCAGGGTCTCCACCCTCTGTAAGTAAAAGATCGCCAGAGATCAATTTATACTTATGAATTTCTGCTTCTGTTACTTCTATTGTTTTTATCTCCGATAGATTGAGATAACCATCCTTAACATTTGCCACTCTCATGTATGGAACATCTCTCAGTTTGTTCCCATTGTATTTTTTCCCCTTTGTAACTCCAGACACAATTTCAGTGCAAGCGCTTAACGGCTCTATTATCCATTTCTTGACGTCGCCATTGTGTAAACCAAACATCTCCAGAAAAACACTTTTGAGCAGTTCGTCAAGCTGTTTAAGTTGCTCGCGACGGCGGGAGATCAGGTTCTCTACTTTGGAAAGAAGGGTTGCGATGCGAACTTGATCGTCATACGAAAAAACAGGCACTGAAATACTTTCTAATGCATCTCGATTGATATGCGGAATCGTTGCACCGGTAGAGGTTTTCCTTAAGTAGCTAAAATTTGACTGTAAAAACATCCCGATAAACGGAGCATAAAAATTTGATGTATCATGCAACCGAAGGCGAGAAATGGTGCTGCCAATATATCCGCATTTGCCATACCCTATAGTCCCGGCATTGGCTCCATCCCAAGCGATGAGAACATCATCGTCACAAGTGAACACACCATCTTTATCATCGGTCATTCTGATCAATGTGTCGTTTCGCAAATCATCAATACCAAGCATTCGTATTGATTGAGATGATGGCACTTCAGAAAGGGTATGCTTCTTCCCTTTGGATATTGTGATGAGAGAACCGAGTTTAATCGTTTTCATCCAATCATCCCCTTCAGCTCAAGCAATTCCCGTACAATCCCGCTCTGAATATGTACAAGTTCAGCCTCATCAATCTCCCCCACCTCTGCCGCAATCAGTTTGTCGAGAATCACCGACGGGCTTTCATAGACGACCTCTTCAAAAACATCGGTTTTATAGCGGGAAAGGGAGAGATCATAGCCTCCTTCGCCTTCAATTTCAGCACGGGGAACCATAAAGAACTTTTGGGTTCTGTCGGTGTCGTGCTCAACGCTTCGCTGTTTATACTTCTCCACAATATCAAGCAGATCGCCGAAACACTCCTGCTTGCTTCGTTTATCGTCGAGCGAATAGCCGTCCGACTGCATGTCGTAGAACCAGACGTGCTCTGTCGCTGGTTTGGTGACTTTGTCGAGC
>CAIYWF010000140.1 GCA_903929845.1 uncultured Chlorobiaceae bacterium
AGAACATCAAGCAGACGGTTATCGTCGCCTTGGGCAAATGGTGCATCAACCGATACATGCCGCCCTGCAATTTTCAGCGTGTCGGCATCGTCCTGTGAATCCATTTCAAGCAGGGTTGCAAGCTCCCTGGTATTGGGATCGCGTTCACATTCCTGTTCAAGCTGACTGTCAGCCTTGCTGATTTTGTTGAGGGTACCTACCCGGTTCAGGGGAAGCCTGACAATTCTCGACTGCTCAGCCAATGCTTGGAGAATTGACTGCCTGATCCACCATACCGCATAAGAGATAAACTTGAATCCACGGGTTTCATCGAAGCGCTTTGCCGCTTTGATAAGACCGAGATTCCCTTCATTAATCAGATCACCGAGGGTGAGGCCCTGGTTCTGGTACTGCTTGGCCACCGAAACAACAAATCGCAGGTTGCCTTTGATAAGTTTGTCAAGAGCACGTTTTGCCCTCTTGTATTCGGTCGTATCGACCGGCATATCAAAGCCCTCTTTTATCGCCTTGGTCAGCCGAACCTCATCTTCTGCAGTCAAAAGATCATATTTTCCTATCTCCTGGAGGTAACGATCAAGAGAAAGGCTTTCGCGATTGGTTATCTGTTTGCTTATTTTGAGTTGCCTCATATAGAACTCTCCTTGAGAACTTCAGCAAGTTAAACTACCCCTACCGATTTGTCTTGATAAACCAGAAAAGTCGGTAAATACAGCTTTTTGCGCATTAAACCTAATAAAAAGATCACACTCTCTTCCTTAACCGCAAATACAAACCGAAATTCGGGTCACCATCAATCGCTCAGAACAGCAAAATTACTCTTGAGTTTTTCGAGATTATCCTCTGCCTCCCGGAGCTTTTCACTCTCTTTTGCAACGACATCCGCAGGTGCATTATCCACAAAGCCACGGTTTGAAAGCTTTCTTCGAACAGACACAACATAGGATGAAACATTGTCTATCTCTTTCTGAAGACGAACCTGCTCCTTTTCAAATGATATCAACCCCTCAAGCAGTACAAATAGTTCATTTCCTTCAACCACCGATCCTGCCGCATGACGCGGGCGCTCTCTGTCGACCATAAGTTTCGGGGTACATTGACCAAGTGCGGCCACAAGAGGAAGATTCGCTGCAAGCACCAGACGATCGCCATCATTAGCCGGCCGGAGAAGAATCTCTGCCTGACTGCTGTGAGAAACACCACACAATGAACGCAGACTTCTGACCTCAGTGATCAGCTTCTGTATCAGAGCAAACCCGCGCACATCGATACCCGAGAGTTCAGCATCGGCAAGAGGCATCGGTGACAGGGCAATACTTTCATCAGAGGAACGCGGCAGAACATGATGCCATATCTCATCAGTAATGAACGGCATCACCGGATGCAACGCTTTCAGGGTACCCTCAAGCACATATACCGCAAGGCAAACCGACACCTGTGCCTCTTCTCTTGTCAGCGATCCTGAAAGCTTGACCTTCAGCGCTTCCAGATACCAGTCGCAGTAATCTCTCCAGAAAAAGTCATGCAGAAGCCTGACAATGTCATTAACCCTGAACTGGCTGAAGGCGTTATGATAACGCTCAAGCATCCCGTTGAATCCGGCAAGAAGCCACTGCTCTGCAAGATTAAAACTCCCGGAACGCGGATTGAAGTCACGATAAACGGCGGCAAACTCTTCCTGATCACTGAAATACTTCTCGCGCTGCATGAAAACCAGGCGTGAAGCATTCCATATTTTCGTTGCAAAATTCCGCCCCAGCTCGCACTTCTCCTCCCCGAACAGGACATCCTGACCAAGAGGTGCAATATAGATGATGGTGAAACGCAGGGCATCGGTACCGTAAGTATCCATCACCTTGATCGGGTCTGGAGAATTACCGAGGGACTTTGACAGCTTGCGCCCCTTCATGTCACGGATAATGCTGGTAAAATAGACGTCACGGAAGGGAACCTCGCCCTTAAAATAGAGCCCTGCCATGATCATTCTGGCTACCCAGAAAAATATGATATCCGGTCCGGTGACCAGTGTATTGGTCGGATAAAATGCTTTGAGATTGTCATTGACACTCTGTTTATCTGTCCAGCCAAGCGTTGTCAGCGGCCAGAGCCACGAAGAGAACCAGGTATCAAGCACATCATCATCCTGCACAAGCTTGTCGGTACCAGCAAGATGACATGCCTCCTGAAAGGTGGCAGCAACCCACACCCTGCCTTCAGTGTCATACCATGCCGGGATGCGATGCCCCCACCAGAGCTGGCGAGAGATACACCAGTCCTGAATGTTCTCCATCCAGTGGCGGTAGGTATTAATCCAGTGCTGGGGATGAAAACGGATTTCGCCTTCATTGACAACCTGAAGCGCCCTCTCCGCAAGAGGCTTCATCCTGACAAACCACTGCTCGGAAAGATAGGGCTCTACAACCACGTCTGCTCGCTCGGAATAGCCAACATTATGCTCATACTCTTCAACACTGACAAGATTACCAAGCTCATCGAGATCCTTGAGAATTTTTTCACGGGCATCAAAACGGTCCATACCGCCATAACCAAACTCATCAGTCATTCTGCCATCTTTTCCGACAACAGAAAGAATCGGAAGATTATGACGCAGGGCAACGGCATAGTCGTTGGCATCATGTGCAGGAGTGATTTTCAGTGCACCAGTACCGAACTCAATATCAACATAGTCATCAGCAATAATGGGGATATGCCTTCCTGACACCGGCACAACCGCAAGCTCACCAATCAGGTGAAAGTAACGAGAATCCCCAGGGTTAACGGCAATGGCAACATCGGCCAGAATGGTTTCAGGTCTAACAGTTGCAATGGTGATATATTCACCGGGATGACCGACAAGAGTATACTGCAAGTAGACAAGTTTGTCCTTGCGGGGCTTCATGATCACCTCTTCATCGGAAAGCGCTGTCTGTGACACCGGACACCAGTTGATAATGCGTGTACCCCGGTAGATCAAGCCGTCACGATAGAGGGTAATAAAGGCATTGACAACCGCTTTGGATGCGGTTTCATCCATGGTGAAGAGGTTGCGCCGCCAGTCACAGGAGATGCCGAGACGGCGAAGCTGCCTGAGAATAAGACCTCCATACTCCTCCCTCCACTGCCAGACGTGATCAAGAAACTCTTTGCGTCCGAGATCGTGGCGGGTTATTCCCTCTTTTTTCAGCTTTCGCTCCACTACCGTCTGTGTCGCAATACCTGCATGATCTGTGCCTGGAAGCCACAATGCCTCTTTGCCTGTCATTCGACTGTAACGAATAAAAATATCCTGCAGCGTATGGTTCAGCACATGGCCCAACGTAAGACTGCCTGTTACATTGGGCGGAGGCATAAGAACGGTATAGGGCTCTTTTCCCCCTTCGAGCACACGGGAGCTTTCGGCATGGAAGCTCCCTATCGCTTCCCAGTGCGAACTTCTCCACCAATCTTCGACGTCGTGATGGTTATATGTTTTTTCCAGATTAAAGAGTTCGGTCTGATCGCTCATGATAACATTGTTCGGGTTAGTCCTTCTTTTCAGGCAGGGGACGTTTTTCGAAAATGGCATCGATAATACCATAATCAAGCGCTTCCTGTGCGTTCATCCAGCGATCCCTTTCCGAATCCTCCCGCACCTGCTTCACATCCTTGCCAGTATGTTTGGCAAGCAGCTCATCAAGCAACCTGCGGATCTTCTCTATTTCACGAGCCTGGATAATAATATCAGTCTCCTGGCCATGCGCGCCACCGGAGGGCTGATGAATCATAATCCTTGAATGGGGAAGTGATGCCCTCTTTCCTTTTGCTCCGCTGGCAAGCAGAAATGCGCCCATGCTTGCAGCCATACCGACACACACTGTTGAGACTTCCGGACGGATATACTGCATCGTGTCGTATATGCCAAGACCGGCAGAAACGCTGCCACCCGGAGAGTTGACATAGATATAAATGTCCCGTTCCGGATCTTCAGATTCGAGAAAAATAAGCTGGGCCATAATCAGACCAGCCACATGCTCGTCTATCCCGCTTCCAAGGAAAATAATGCGTTCGCGCAGAAGCCTTGAAAAAATATCGAAAGCACGCTCACCACGTCCTGAAGTTTCTATAACCATAGGAACAAGGGTGTTGGTAATCCCCTGTTCTATAGCACCTGAGTACATTTTTCTGGCATGGTGCTCAAAACCAAAATTAATATTTGCCATAGCCTATCCTGTTGTTTAAAATTGGTAAGTTGTTGGAAACCTAAGCTGCACCAAATGTGCCCGGCCCGAGAAGCTCAACTGGCATTCCTGATACTGATTTTCAAAATACTCAGTGATAACAATAAATCAAGACTTCCCGTTTCAATTAGCAAAAAAAGAGAGTTATCCAATCTTGCATGAAAACAGGAAAAATGGCGCTATTTCTCTATATTTAAGACCAAACAAAGATCAAAACGTTGAGGAACATGCAGGTACGCCTCATTTCAGTCACCACTCCGCTTATTCAGATTGAGAATCAGCCGCTCTCTCCCGAAGGACTTATCGCTTACTGCGCACGAGTATCCAGCCCGCATCAGGAGACACCTGATTATGAAAAGCTGCTTGCTTACTGTATTACACACAAGCATTGGAGCGTCTTTGAAATGGTGGATATGACTGTCGAAATTGTGACTTCAAGAGCCATTTCACCACAGATTCTTCGACATAAAAGTTTTCAGTTCCAGGAATTTTCTCAGCGGTACGCCAAAGCACAGGAGATTGAGCGATACCAGCCAAGGCGACAGGACAGCAAAAACCGGCAAAATTCCCTTGATGATCTCGATGAAACGACCATCCAGTGGTTTGATGAGGCGCAGGATCGTATTGCCCGAATGGCGCTTGAAGAATACAATCTGGCGCTCGAAAAAGGTATTGCCAAGGAGTGTGCAAGAGTGCTCCTGCCACTGGGCACTCAAACAAAACTTTATATGAAGGGCTCAGTAAGAAGCTGGATCCACTACCTTGAGGTGCGAACCGATAAAAGCACACAACAGGAACACCGGGAAATTGCCTCTGAGATAAAAAACATCTTCAAAGCACAGTTCCCGGTTACTGCAGCAGCGCTTTGCTGGAACTAAACCTTGAGCATACCGAGCAGAGTGACCAGCTCGTTTTTAAGATCCCTCCGGGAGATAATCCGATCAAGAAAGCCATGTTCAAGCAGAAACTCCGCACGCTGAAACCCTTCGGGCAGATCTCTTTTGATGGTATCCCTGATCACCCTTGGGCCAGCAAATCCTATGAGGGCTTTCGGCTCGCTGATGTTGAGATCGCCAAGCATGGCAAAAGAGGCGGTGATACCTCCCATTGTCGGATCGGCAAGAAGAGAAATATAGGGCAATTTCCTCTCACTGAGCCGGGTAAGACGGGCTGCGGTTTTAGCCATCTGCATCAGACTGAATGCGCCTTCCATCATCCGGGCTCCACCTGACTGGGAAATAACAAGAAGAGGGGCATTGAGCTCAAGTGATTTATCAACAGCACGCGCTATTTTTTCACCAACAACAGAACCCATTGATCCACCAATAAAACCAAAATCCATGGCTGAAACAACAAGAGGACTACCTCCGCATTCTCCATGGGCATTTCGACATGCCTCGGTTTTTCCATTCTTTTCAATAGTATCATGAACTCTGTCGGGATATTTCTTTGTATCGGTAAAACTGAGAGGATCGGCAGAACGGAGGTTATCGTCAAACTCGATGTACTTGTCGCCGTCGAAAAGAATCGAAA
>CAIYWF010000141.1 GCA_903929845.1 uncultured Chlorobiaceae bacterium
CTTCCATGCCCGGCAACACTCCCATCTCTTCAGCATAAACACCTTCAATACCACGGGCTTCCATCAAATGAGCAAAATGCTCCCTGACAACATCCCAGTTCAGATTGAGATCACCAAAAACACTTACTTCCTGACCCCAAAGATTTTCAGCAACTTTCACAGGTGAAGGCCCGAGCTGAACATCAAGCGAGTCACCCAGACTGTGTGCCGGATCGGTAGACATAATCAGGGTTTTGTACCCCATATCTGCTGCCCTGAGCGCTGTTGCTGCAGCAATAGAGGTTTTACCAACTCCACCCTTTCCGGTAAAAATGATATTACGCATACGTTTAATGATTTCTCATTTAAAGAATTATTGAATTACTGCGGTTTCTGCCAACAATTATTCTGCGTCAGTTGACTAACATAAACCCGTGAACTTAAAGATAATAAAATTATCCTTTAATTGAATATCATGAAATAACAATTACCGTTCCAAAATTGATGTTTACTGCACTGGCTTTGAAACATCTCCTTTTCCAGATGCCTGGGAGGAAGCGCCATTGCCGTCGTTGACAAATACAATAAGTTTCTGACCCAGTGTAACCTGAGAATCTTTCAGGCCGTTCCAGGCAATGAGCTGGCTGACCGTAGTGCCATACTTCGCTGCAATGAATCCGAGATTTTCACCTTGCTCAACAACATGCGTTATATATACTTGCCCTTCAGAATCAGGATCTGCTGGCGGGACACTGGATGCTACCTTCAGAACCGGCTCTGGTGGTGGAACACTTGATACTGCTTTCAATGCAGGCTTGGCCAGTGGAACGCTGGTTACTGACTTCTGTGCAGGCTCTGCTGGCGGAACGCTGGTTACTGCCTTCTGTGCAGGCTTGGCTGGTGGAACGCTGGTTACTGTTACTGCTTTCAGATCCTTATGAATTTCAACGAGTGCAAACAGCTCATCACGCTCAACAGTTTTAGCCAACCTTTCTGCAACGTTCTCTTTCGCCTGAGGCTTTGGTTGAAGCAGCGGCAGCAGAGGCGAAGGCTGAGACTGAGCGATATATTTTTTCTGAACTATGACCTCTTTTTTCAATCTGCGACTTCCTCGCATTTTCTTTCCCCTTCGTTTTGAAACATTGGCCTGAGAAGAAATACTATTGTCGGAGCCTCCAAAAACAATGAGCTTCTGGCCGGGAGTGACATCAGAATCCTTCAGACTGTTCCAGGCGATGAGCTGGCTGATATAGGTACGATACATCCTTGCAATGGAACCCAAGCTTTCGCCCTGCTCGACGATATGGATCTTCTGTGTTTTTCCTTCTGCGCCAGACTCTTTATTCCTGCGGCCGGATCCAGCATGGAGAGTTTCCAGACGGGCAAAAAGAGCCTCACGTTCAATAGTTTTTGCAGATTTATAGGCATAAATTTCCTGTTCCCGTTTCTGAAACTGAGGAATAAATTTTTTAGGCAGCCTGATAACATTGCCGGAATTCCCCGCAGCAGGAATAATCCCAAGCTTGTACTGCGGATTAAGAAACTGAAGATCGGCCATCGGCACTCCGATAGTTTCACTGACCTGCTCGAACGATAAAAGACGGGAGGTTCTCAAGGTGTCGATATCCTGATACAAAAATCCCGGCTCAACCGGGCGAATATTATGCTCGTTGTAATAGCTCATAATATAGTTAACCGCAATAAAAGCAGGGACATAACCTCTCGTTTCTGCAGGCAGGTAATCCCATATTGCCCAGTAGTCTTTTACCCCGCCAGCCCGACGAATTGCCTTGTTAACATTTCCCGGACCAGAATTATATGCGGCAAGCACAAGGAACCAGTCCCCATAAATATTGTAGAGATCCCTCAAATACCTGCTTGCCGAATCCGAAGCCTTGTAGGGATCATACCGTTCATCAATAAAGGATGATGACTGCAAACCATACATTTTGCCCGTCCCATACATAAACTGCCAAAGCCCTTTTGCGCCTGCAGGAGAAACCGCTGTCGGATTAAGTGCTGACTCAACAATGGCGAGGTACTTCATCTCAAGCGGAACATTGTTTGCATCAAGTTTTTCCTCAAAAAGGGGGAAATAGATTTTGCTCAATCCGAGAATTTTTGCAGTCATGCTTCTTTTTTCGACAGCATATAGTCTTATAAATCCCCTCACCTGATCATTGTAAACGAAATGGAGCGGTGTTTTGCGGTTTAACGTGGCGATTCTTACTGTATATACCGAATCACTGTACTGTGGCACAAAAGTGGAAGGAAATCCATACTTTTCAGACTCTTTGGAAATGGAAAAGTGCTCATCCTTAAAGTAAGTAGCATTAACAAGGCTGTCAAGAATATCGGAAACCGATGACTTGCTCAACTCTCCCCGGTTATTGGCTGCCACAGGATCCGCAGCATGGACCGGCTGAGCCAGAAACTGAAAAATAAGTGCCGACAACAACACCCTGAATATTGTATGATATAAGCTGATTTTCACAAGCGGCAGTTTGATTTAGATGTAATGGTCGCCAAACGATCAATGCTGCGACAGCAAAAATCCCTGATGAAATGTCAGAAACAACATAAAAACAGTTCTCCACTATTGCAATAACCGTTTCCTTTTATGTCAGTATTTCACTTTCCAGAGAACAAGTCCACCCGGAGAAGCCGGATTCAGTTGACTCGTCATGACTCCGGTTTCAAGCATTCGAATAAACTCTTCGGTTGAGAGCCTCCCCTTTCCAGCATTTATCATAGCATCAACAAGGTAGCGAACCATACTCCTTAAAAACCTGTTCGCTGAAATCTGAAAAACCAGGAACCCATTTTCACGATACCATTCGCAAACATTCACATGGCAGATACGATCGGGATTATCCCGATCTTCCTTTGAAAAAGCAGAAAAATCATGGGTACCCTTAAGTAAATCCGCAATCTGCTGCATAACCGCAAGCTCAAGCGTCCCATGGGAACACCCCGCAAATCGGCCGTAAATCGCTGAAGGCTTCTCGATAAGAAAATAACGATAATGCCTTTCTTTAGCACTATGCCGGGCATGAAAATCCTCTGGTACTTCAACGGGATTACTAATCCTGATTGTACCGGGCAGCAGAGAATTGAGTGAATGCACAATTCTGGATGGCTCCATCAATGAAACGGTAACAAAGTTTGCCGTCTGTTCTCTGGCATGAACTCCCTTGTCGGTTCTCCCGGCAGCAGCAAGAGAGATATTTTCCTGCAGAATCTTTCCAAGTGCGGCCTCAATCTCCCCCTGAACAGTTACAATCCTTCCTGACTGCCTTTGCCAGCCAGCAAAAGAAGTGCCGTCATATTCAACAGTAATCCGAATATTTTTCATGCGCGCAGGTGATTCATTCTGTCCAGTTGCCTTGCCTTAAAAGAGTAATTTAGTACATTGCACTTCGTATAATAATTATCTTCTTGTTATCTTCCATCTTGCCGAAAAACACAGCACAATATTGCAGACAACTCATCTTGAATCGCTTCTTCTGGCGCTGAAAGGCCTGCCTGAGCGCTTGACCGAAAGTTTTTACCGGGTACCCGGTATCTGGACTGGCAATACGACTGGCACTGAACAGGTCAATCCTGCCTTATACTTCGGCCACATCATCGAAAAGATCCTGAACAACACCGGTCCATCTTTAGCACAAGATGTTGACTGGAAAACGACTGCGGTGGTCTACAACCTTTTTATACGTCTTACTGCCGCGTTTGATCATAACGGCGATGGAATCATCAGCACCGAACCGCTCGAATCGGGGTTCAGGGAAACAGGCACACTCCTGAAAGCCATTGCACTTCTGCCTTATATAAAAAATCTTGGAGCAAATACACTCTATCTTCTGCCTGTCACTGAAATAGGTTTCCAAAGCAGAAAGGGCTCTCTCGGTTCTCCTTATGCTATTAAAAATCCCCGAAAGCTGGATCCACTGCTCAACGAACCAGCCCTCGGGCTATCGTCGGAAATGTTGCTCAAAGCGTTTGTTGAGGCAGCTCATCTTCTTGACATGCACGTCGTTCTTGAATTTGTGTTCAGGACAACAGCCATCGACTGCGACTGGATAAAGGATCATCCTGAGTGGTTTTACTGGCTGAAAAACAATGCCGGCAACTACGGTCCGCCATATTTTGACAGTGATACGCTCAACAGGATTTATGAGGTTGTCGACCGCCATGAGTTATGCAACCTTCCAGCACCGCCAGCGGAGTACCGGGAGCAGTTCGTTGCACAACCGGTAACAGTACAGGAAGAGTATGGCCAGCTTTCAGGAACCACAGAAAACGGCACGCCTTGTCATATCGCAAGCGCCTTCTCCGACTGGCCTCCTGACGACCAGCAACCAGCATGGAGTGATGTCACCTACCTGAAAATGCATAAACATGACGCGTTCAACTACATTGCCTACAACACCATCAGGATGTACGACAGCGCCCTGGACAATCCGGAAACTTTCAATACCAGCCTGTGGAACGAAATTTCTGATATTATCCCGAGTTATCAGAAGGAGTATCAGATTGATGGTGCAATGATTGATATGGGCCATGCTCTGCCAGCTCTTCTGAAACAAACCCTTGTCGTCAAGGCGCGTGCACAATACGCAGATTTTGCTTTCTGGGATGAAAATTTCAATCCAACGCAAGAAATACGCAATGAAGGATTTAATGCGGTGTTCGGCTCACTGCCGTTTGTCATCCATGATATTGTTTTTATCCGTGGCTTATTGAACCACATGAACAAAACCGGCGTTGCACTCCCATTTTTCGGGACTGGAGAAAATCACAACACCCCCCGTGTATGTTTCCGTTATCCACGTCAGGAAGCAGGACGAAACCATTCGATTTTTATCTTCACACTCAGTGCCATACTACCAACGATACCTTTTCTGCAGTCGGGCATGGAACTCTGTGAATGGTATCCGGTTAACCTCGGCCTCAATTTCAGAGATGAAGATCGCGCTCTTTATCCTCCTGAAAAACTTCCGCTTTTCAGTGCTTTCAGCTACGACTGGGAAAACACCAATGGGCTGACTCCTCTCAACAGCTATATTCGCAAAATCCTGGAGATACGTGCACATTATCTCGACATTGTACTGTGCGGAGAAACAGGTTCTATAACCATCCCCTATACCAGCGAACCCGAGCTTTTTGCCGTAACGAGAAAAACCTCTACCCGGTCGCTTCTTTTTGTCGGTAACAGTAACCTTTACGACACCAGAACCGGTTTTCTTGAATTCAGCATTGAAAATGGCACCATGTACGATCTGATCAGCGAACAATCCTTTTCGATCAAAGAGCACCGGCTTGGGGTTAGCTGCAAACCTGGACAATGCATGCTTTTTGAACTTTTGTAAGTTTTCATTAACCAAACATTACTAACCTTATGTCTATTCTTATTGTTGGCTCTCTTGCCTTTGACGATATCGAAACGCCTTTTGGACATTCAGACAACACCCTTGGCGGGTCATCCACCTATATCGCCCTGTCGGCCAGCTATTTTACCGAAACGATACTGGTGGTTGGTGTTGTCGGATACGACTTCGAGGATGAACATTTTTCGTTGTTACATTCCAGAAACATAGACACAAAAGGTATCCAGAAGATCGAGTACGGGAAAACGTTCCGCTGGGCTGGCCGGTATCATTATGACATGAACACCCGCGACACGCTCGACACTCAATTAAACGTCTTCGCTGATTTCGATCCCGTTGTACCCCATCAGTATCAGAATGCGGAATTTGTCTGCCTCGGCAATATCGACCCCGTCCTTCAGCTCAAGGTGCTTGACCAGATCAAGACACCAAAACTCGTCATCTGTGACACCATGAACTTCTGGATTGAAGGAAAACTGGAGGCACTCAAAAAAACTCTTGAGCGCGTCGATATTTTCATCATCAACGATGGGGAGGCAAGACTCCTGAGCGGTGATCCAAATCTTGTCAAATCAGCAAGAATCATCCGCCAGATGGGCCCGAAAACCCTGATCATCAAAAAAGGTGAGCACGGAGCATTGCTCTTTACCGACAATGGTATCTTTGCCGCTCCGGCCTTCCCGCTCGAAAATATTTTTGACCCCACTGGCGCCGGCGACACCTTTGCCGGAGGATTTATCGGTCACCTTTCAAGATGTGAAACCATCAACGATATTGAACTGCGCAGAGCTGTTCTTTACGGCAGCACTATGGCAAGCTTCTGCGTAGAAAAGTTCGGTACCGAAAAAATTGCATCGCTTGAGCTGCTTGAAATCGAAGACCGGTTCCAAAGCTTCCGTGAACTTTCAAGAATCGACGAATAAGGGAGGGGGAAAGACAATATTTCAGGGAAAAAACAGATATGCAGCTCAACATCCTCGATTACAGTTTCATCGTCGGCTACCTTCTGCTGACGCTTGTTATTGGTCTTTGGTTCTCCTCACGCGCTTCGGAAAATGTAGGAGAGTTTTTTCTTTCGGGACGCCAGCTCCCTTGGTGGATTGCCGGTACCGGCATGGTGGCAACAACCTTTGCTGCCGATACACCGCTTGCCGTCGCAGGATTTGTGGCCAAAAACGGTATTGCGGGCAACTGGGTGTGGTGGACTTTTGTTTCAGGCGGGATGTTGACTGTCTTCTTCTTTGCACGCCTGTGGCGACGGGCGGAAATCCTTACTGACCTTGAGTTCATTGAACTACGCTACAGCGGCGCAGCAGCCCGTTTTCTGCGAGGCTTCAAGGCCATCTATTTCGGGCTCTTCATCAATGCAGTCATTATCGGGTGGGTCAACCTCGCCATGTTCAAGATCATCCGGATCATGGTGCCAGAACTGAATCCTGAAGTTGCCATTGTCATCCTTGTATTACTGACCACCTTTTATTCTGGTCTCTCAGGGCTATGGGGGGTATCCATTACCGACGCTGTGCAGTTTGTCATTGCCATGACAGGCTGTATAATTCTTGCCGTCCTCGCGGTTCAGTCACCTGCCGTTGTCTCAGCCGGAGGCCTCACCAGGGCGCTGCCAGCATGGATGTTCGACTTTTTTCCAACGTTCACCTCCTCGTCATCAGGCAAAAACATCACGGGCGCAGTGGCTCTGCCCTTTATCTCGTTCGCGGCTATGGCATTTGTCCAGTGGTGGTCATCATGGTACCCCGGTTCCGAACCAGGCGGCGGCGGCTATATCGCCCAGCGCATGATGAGCGCCAAAAACGAGAAACACTCGCTTCTTGCCACCCTCTGGTTTACGGTGGCTCATTATTGTTTGAGACCGTGGCCATGGATCATTGTCGGTCTTGTGAGCCTTGTCATGTTCCCCGACCTGCCTATGAACCAGAAAGAGGACGGCTTCGTCTACGTTATGAAAGCTGTGCTGCCCCCCGGGCTGAAAGGGCTGCTTATTGCCGCTTTTCTGGCGGCCTACATGTCAACGCTCTCAACTCACCTGAACTGGGGCACAAGCTATCTGATCAACGACTTCTACAAGCGGTTCCTGAAAAAAAAAGAGAATGAAAAGCATTATGTCGCCGTTTCAAAAATCACCACATTCCTGACCGCAGCCTTTGCTCTTTACATTACCTTCTTTGTGCTCGACACCATCACCGGAGCATGGGAGTTCATTATCCAGTGCGGAGCAGGCACCGGTTTTGTCCTCATCCTTCGCTGGTTCTGGTGGAGACTGAATGCCTGGTCGGAAATCACCTCTATGGTTGCGCCGTTTATTGCGTTCACCTGGATTCGCCTCTTTACTTCCATTACCTTTCCGTTCTCGATTTTTGTTATTGTCGCTTTTACCATTGCGGCAACCCTTATGGTTACCTTTCTGACACCACCGACAGAAACCGCGCAATTAGAGACCTTCTACCGAACCACACGAGTGGGCGGTGTGCTCTGGAAAAAGATCTCCATAAATCTGCCAGATGTTGTAGCAGACACTGGCTTTGTCATGCTCTTTGTTGACTGGGGACTCGGAATTATCTTGATTTACGCTATTCTTTTCGGCACAGGAAAATTTATCTTTGGTGACCTTCTCCAGGGATCGCTTTTCCTTGGTGCAGGAGTAATTGCCGGATCGCTTATCTTTGCAGACCTGAACCGACGGGGCTGGAATAACCTGAACTGACAAACATCTATGGGTAAACCAGCTTTGATTCTTGCTTCGCAGTCACCGAGACGACGCGTCATTCTCTCATTGATGCTTATTCCTTTTGAAACTGTGTCGGTTGTCACCAATGAGACACTTGACCCTTCACATTCAATTGAAGAAAATGTTACCAGAATTGCTCTCGAAAAAGCTGAAGCCGCAAAGGTATTGCTCCCCGACCAGGGTCGCAACATCATTATTCTTGCTGCCGACACTGTCGTGGCAAAAGGGAATCGCATTCTTGGAAAACCGGAAGGATTTGATGAGGCATTCAGCATGCTTAAAAGCCTCCAGAACCGATCCCACCGGGTTTATACCGGCTTTGTGCTTCTTTACGGCCACAAAACACACTCCGAATGCGTGAGCACCACTGTAGAGTTTGAGCCAATGTCCGACAATGAAATTAAACGCTACCTTCTTTCAGAAAAACCTTATGACAAGGCTGGAGCCTACGGCATTCAGGATCCTCTTATCGCCTGTCATGTGAGGCGCATTGAGGGGTGCTACTATAATGTTGTCGGGCTCCCCATTTCGCGGGTCTGTAAATCGCTGAAAACTTTTTTTTAAATCGGCATCCCCGGATAAACATGTGCTCCACAGCAACAGCACAACCACCTGTTATTGTGATCCTCGGCCCTACGGCTTCCGGTAAATCCGCACTTGCTTTCGCTGTGGCAAAAAAAATCGGAGCTGAAATTATTTCTGCCGATTCACGACAAATATACCGGGAACTCGACATCGGCGCAGCAAAACCTTCCCCTGAAACGCTTCAGGAAGTGATTCATCATTTTGTCAATGAGAAAAATATTGGGGAGTCTTTCACTTCCGGAGACTTTGCCACTGAAGCCATTGAACGGATCCGGGATATTCATCGACGGGGAAAGCGTGCCATTATTGCAGGAGGCTCTACCCTCTATCTTGAAGGAGTACTTAAAGGTTTTGCGGATTTACCACCGGCAAACCCGGCAATAAGAGAAAGACTGTTGGTTGAACTGAAAAACGGCGGAAAAGAACGCCTCTACGAAAAGCTGATCCAGAAAGATCCTGAACAGGCTGCAACCCTTGACCCCACAAAAACACAGCGACTGATTCGAAGCCTGGAAATCATTGAGATAACAGGATTGAGCGTGACTGAGTTGCAATCCAAGGGAAAACAGCAAACCGACCTGCACTTTTTGACTACAGGGCTTTCAATACCCCGCGAAACGCTCTATCAGCGCATCAACCAGCGCACTGATGACATGATTAATAACGGCCTCTGTCATGAAGCCGAACTGCTGTATCACAAGTATCATAAACTTCTTGCCGACAAGAGCACATCCGCACTGCAATCGGTGGGATATCAGGAACTGTTTCAATATTTCGAGAAGACCATTGATTTTGCTGAAGCAGTCAGACTGATCAAACAGCATACGCGCAATTATGCCAAACGCCAGTTGACTTTTTTCAACAACAGGCTTAACGCTAACTGGGTGAATGCTGATATTCTTTGGAAGGATTTGGAAAACAGTAAATTTTGGGCTTAAAAAAATATTAACAATGAGCTTTTTTTTTACCTTAGGTATTAATAATGTTTTTGCAACCAGCGCTGTCAGCTTTTTATAAACGAGTATCTAAACCCGCAGATCAATAAGTTCTTTATATGTTTTAACAGCAATATTTTACAGGTTTTATCGCAGGAATTTACCATGAAACATTCAATATCGACGCGTAAAGAGTTAACTATTCTGAAAATCGAGGAAGAGGTATTCGATTTTCGTCATAGCGATTCATTCAAGCAGGAAATTGACAGTATGGTTAACAAGGAGAGCAGCAAAAACCTGATCATCGATTTTTCCCAGGTAAAAGCTATTGATTCCTGTGGTATCAGCTCAATGCTTCTTGCCCATCAGCTTGCCAATCAATCCACTGGACTTGCAATTTTTGTTTCCCTTTGCAAGCAGATCAAAGATCTTCTGAAACTGACCAATCTTGACAAACAGCTTTACATATTTTCATCCATCAATGAGGTTATGACCCTCATTGAACCGGCAATGAAAAGCAAACGTGGTGCCCGAGGAAAATCACAGACCCCAACAGATGAAATAATAGACGAACTTCTCTGCGATGATCTTGACCTTATTGTAGAACCCGATCTCCATGACGAACATCTCGATGAACATCTCGTGGAATCAGATGAAATAACCAATAACGCCGAAACGGCGGATCCTCTGACAGGAAAAGAGGCAGGCTTAAAAAAAAGAGGCCGCCCAAAAAAAATTTGACAAATACAGAACTATCAAGTACAATAAATAAGATAGTTTGCTGCACTCGACTGATATCAAGAGAATATTCAGCATCATAACTTCCAACGAAAAGATCATCATATCACCCTTTATCAGAAACAAAATATTGGGGAATGTTGGACAACTTTTGCAGAAAACAGCTTGAGCAGCTCTTCGAGCCTGCCGATATCGCTATAGGGGGTAGTCGTCGGTGGGACATGCAAATCCACCAGCCTCTCGTCTTCCGTCGTGCCATCACCGAGGGAAATCTTGGCCTTGGAGAGGCCTATATGGATGGATGGTGGGACTGCGATGACCTTGAGGAGTTCTTCTTCAGGCTCCTCAGTTCAAAAGCTGACAAAAAAATAGTTACTCCTGTAAACCTCATCGGAAAATGGGTTGGCAAAACAGTCAACCTGCAAATTCCTTCACGAGCGTTTACCGTCGGGGAAACACATTACAATACCGGCAACGACCTCTTTGAAACCATGCTCGATAAACGCATGATCTACAGTTGCGGGTACTGGAAAGAGGCCAGGAATCTTGATGAAGCGCAGGAGAAGAAACTGCGGCTGGTGTTCGACAAACTCCAGCTTCAACCCGGTATGAGGGTGCTTGATATCGGTTGCGGCTGGGGCGGAGCCGCCCGCTTCGCCGCTGAACATTATGGCGTTTCGGTAACAGCCATAACCGTTTCAACCGAACAGGCCAAAATTGCCCAAGAACGATGCGCAGAACAGCCGGTGACTATCGAATTAACAGACTACCGCAACATACAGGGTTCTTTCGACAGGGTTTATTCTATAGGCATGTTCGAACATGTGGGGTATAAAAACTATCGTGACTATTTCAAGGTCATTAACAGGTGCCTGAAACCAGACGGGTTGACCCTGCTGCACACCATCGGCATCAACCAGCCCTGCACCAACGGCGATCCCTGGAGCTGCAAGTACATCTTTCCGAACTCCATGCTTCCCTCCGCCAGCCAGATCACGACAAACTATGAAGGACTTTTTTTGCTTGAGGACTGGCATGCCTTTACCTATGACTACTCTTTGACGCTCAAGGCATGGCATGAAAACTTCGAGAAGCAGTGGCCAAAACTGCAATCCCGCTATGACGGAAAATTTTACCGCATGTGGAACTACTACCTTTTGAGCTTCTCCGGTTCTTTCCGGGCCCGTTCCATTCAGCTCTGGCAAGTGCTGCTCTCAAAAAACGGGCTGCCGAGCAGAACCAGCATTCCTCGATAACTGATTACTCAGGGATAGAGAATGAAAGGTGCGGGATTTTTCCGATTGAACTGCTCAACCTGCCGGTGACTTTCCTCCATAATCATTTCAAGAGGCAACTGCTTTTTGATCATCTCCCTGAACAGAGGTGTACCCGCAAGGTTATCAAAAAATTTACCTCCCTTGTCAAGAGCAATTTTATCAGGATAGAGATGCTGAAGTTCCAGCAGAAGCGCCGTTGCCGTTCTGAACGGGCTGAACGCTTTTCTGTCGGTCAAAGAGATCTTCATACCCTGACAACGCTCTCCACTGAATTTGCCTGAACGCGGCTGAAAAACAATGGTATCGAACGACACTCCGGGTAATTCATATTTCCTGAGAGCAACCGCAAGCTCCTCGCTCTTGATAAAAGGAGCTCCAAACTGCATGAAGGGAGCATCAGTGCCCCGCCCTTCACTGAGTGTTGTCGCTTCAAGAAAAACCGTGGCAGGATAGACTATGGCAGTATCAACAGTTCTGATATTCGGCGAAGGGCTCTTAAAAGTGAAACCAAAATACTCATCGGCAAACCTGTTTTTCCGGTACCCTTGCATGGGTATCACCCTGAGATCAAGCCTCTTGTAGTGCTGCTCCTTTAACAAAAGGGCAATCTCGCCAACCGTCATTGCGTGGACAAAAGGAATATTGACCGATCCAACAAACGACTCATATCCGGGTGTCAGCATGAAACCTTCTGGCCGTAGTGGAGCAACCGGATTGGGACGATCCAGAACCATGAAAGCTATGCCAGCCTCATCGCAAGCCTCCATGGCATTCTTCATGGTCGAGATATAGGTATAACACCGTGTACCGATGTCCTGAAGATCAAAAACAAGCACATCAATCTGCCTCAACTGGTGGATATCAGGTTTTTTTGAGATGCCGTAGAGCGAGTAAACCGGGAGTGTGTCGGCAATAACCATTCTGCTGACCTTTTTTCCCGCTTCGATATCAGCAGAAAAACCGTGCTCGGGAGCCATGAGAACTTTCAGTTTGACGCCACTCCGGAGCATGACCGTGTAATCCGGTTCCCCTCCCCGGGTGACGCCTGCCGTATTGGTAATAAGGCCGACTCTCAAGCCTGAGAGCTCGCGGCATCCGGAGGCTTCAAGACGATCAATGCCATAGAGTAACTGTTCAGCAATAACAGGATGCGGAACAAGGAAGAGTGCTGCAAGAGTAAGCGAAAGTATGAAAAAGCGCTTTCTTCCAATTTCGTAAACCATCGAAAAAGAGCGAGTATCAAGAGCCATGGCGTGCCTCCCAAAAAATATGCACAAAAAAAGCCGCCTCAGAACTGGACGGCTTTTACTGGTGGTGGGGACAGGACTTGAACCTGCAACCTTCGGGTTATGAGCCCGACGAGCTACCAATTGCTCCACCCCACGATGTTTGTCCTTTAATGTAAGCAATAAATTCTCTTTTGCAAACATTTATTGTATCGGTTTGCCGTTTATTTCATTTCCTTCGGGCTCAACCACAAATAATCGTCCATCCTCACCCTCTACCGCAAGAATCATTCCCTCTGAAACTTCGTCGCGAATGGAGCGTTCGGCAAGGTTGGCAACCAGTACCACATTTTTGCCGATCATCTCTTCCGGTGTGTAATGCTTCGCAATACCAGCCAGCACCTGTTTTGTTACAGAACCGACCTGCAGTTGCAGTTTCAAAAGTTTTCCTGCTTTTTTAACCGTTTCGGCAGCGATTACTTTTGCGACCCTCAGGTCTAGCTTGAGAAAATCGTCAAAACTTATCAGCGGCTTGAACTCCGTACGGCTCTTTTCGACTCCAGCTTCCCGTTTTTCAGCTTCAGCAAGCAAAGCCTCTATTTTTTTCAGTTCAGGGGCAATATCGGTATCCTCAATTTTAGTAAAGAGAATTTCAGAAGTTCCTCGGAGTTTGTGTCCCATGTTGAATCCAGGCCTTTTCGCCTGCTCCCAGATTGAAACGCCTGGCTTTATCAGGCTTTCGATCGTGCCGTCAAAACCAAGCATGGCGTGTATACGATTGCAGGTTTCAGGGATAACCGGATAAAAAAGAATTGAAAGAGAATGACAAAGATTGAGGGATACAGACATAACACGAGCCGCAGCTTCAGAATCCGTCTTTATGAGTTTCCATGGTTCGTTTTGTGTAAAAAAGCGGTTAGCCTTACGAGCGATATCCATTGTCTTGGAAACTGCCTCACGGAAATGGAAGTCCTCATAGGCATCTCTGATTTCATCAATCAAATCATCAAGATTCACCCTGTTGCCAAGCTCGTCAATTTCAACATCACTGTCATGAGTCAGAATAACTGTAAAGAACTTCATAACATCCAGAGGACAATCAATCGGCACAACCCCACCGAATCTCGAATTGGTAAAATCAACCGACCGTTTGATAAAATTGCCAAGGGTATCGGCCAGTTCACCATTGGTTCTGTTCTGAAAATCCTGCCAACTGAAATCGGTATCCTTGTTTTCTGGATAATTCATCGCAATACTGTAGCGCAGAGTATCAGCGGGAAACTTGTCAAGGAACTCGCCAAGATAAACAGCGTAGTTTCGCGATTTCGAAAACTTTCTTCCTTCAAAATTCATGAACTCCGACGCGGGCACATTATCGGCAAGATTGTAGAGGTCACTTTGACGCCCTTCATTCCATGCCAGAAGGATTGCAGGAAACATCAGCGTATGAAACACAATATTGTCCTTGCCGATAAAATGAACAAGGCGACATTGAGGATCCTGCCAGTATGATTTCCATAGATCACTCTCTCCCTGCTGTGCCGCCCACTCCCTGGTAAATGAGATATAACCAAGAACCGCATCAAACCAGACATAGAGTACCTTGCCAAAAGCCTCTTCGCGCTCAAGGGGCACCTTTATACCCCATGACAAGTCACGGGTTATCGCCCGCTCTTTCAATCCCTGTGAAAGCCAGGTACGGGTATAATTAACCACATTCGATCGCCAGTCATCCTCATGACTTTTTACATACTCTTCAAGCTGCTCCTGAAAGCGCCCAAGCGGAAAATACCAGTGCATGGTATCACGCAGTTCAGGCGTGGCATTCGACAGCTTGCTTTTCGGGTTAATAAGTTCGAGCGGGCTTAAATGGGTTCCACACTGTTCGCACTGATCACCATTAGCCTCGGGATTATTGCAGACAGGACAGGTTCCGGTCACATAACGGTCAGAAAGAAAACGCCCGGCGTTCCGATCAAAAAAAAGCTTTTCGGTTTTTTGTTGAAAAATGCCTTTCTGTTCAATATCAAGAAAAAACTCTTGAGCAGTTTTATGATGCACCTCCGAGGAGGTTCTGCCATAATAGTCAAACGAGATACCACAACGGGAAAAAGCATCCTGGTTCATCCTGTGGTATCGA
>CAIYWF010000142.1 GCA_903929845.1 uncultured Chlorobiaceae bacterium
AAATATGCACAACAACATCAATATAATCCAGCAAAATCCAGTGCATGGAATCCATGCCCTCAACATGCATCGGGCGCTCTCCATCTTCTCTTAGCTCATCAATAATATGCTCTGCCGCAGCCTTTGCCTTGCGCTCGGAATCAGCGGTTATAATCACAAAATAATCGGTGACCGAGGTCAATCCCCTCAAGTCAAGAATTTTCACCTCTTCACACTTCTTCTCTAACGAAAGTTCAGCCGCCCTCTTTGCCAGCAATTCACCGACAGCTACTTCTCTGCCCTGACCAACTCTCTCTTCATCTTTCAAACTACTCATATCCCTGCATCCTTCATAAATAAACTATATTTTACAACAACTTACCGCAACAAAGCAATAAAACATCTATAGATCATGCAATGACGGTAACTCTCCAACATACAAAAAAGCCTGCTCACTGACACAAAAAAAGCCGGGAGTAACCCCGACTTGTGTTTGTCAAACGTCAAAAATCACAAAAATAAATAACTGGAACCGTTATCATTCCCTGTTTTGAACTGTTGCTCTTATAACCCGAAGTTCCTTGGTCAAAAACCCCGCAACCTATTGCCTCTCAATAAATTGCAGGGATTTGGTGTGTTTTGTACCCATGTAAATTACGAAAAAGCGATTTTTTATATGGGATTAGTTGATATATTAATTCCATGCACATCGATATTGTCCCAAATAGAAATTCTCGTGCCGCCATCTTGCTTCGTGAGTCTTGGCGTGAGAACGACAAAGTCATGAAACGTACCTTGGCGAACATCTCGGACTGGCCTCCAGAAAAGGTCGCTGCGTTACGACGGGTTTTGAAAAATGAGCAGCTGGTCTCCCCAAGTGAGGTCTTCACCATTGACCGTTCATTGCCACATGGTCACGTCGAAGCTATTCTTGAGATGATTCGTCATCTCGGTCTTGACAAAATGTTCGCTGCCCGTCGCACTCGTGAGCGTGATCTTGTTTTGGCAATGGTCGTTGAACGTCTGATGGCACCGGCTTCGAAATTGGCCACGACGAGGTTATGGCATAGCACAACTCTTGCGCAGTTACTCAATGTTGAGGATGCTGATGAGGATGAATTGTATGCGGCCATGGACTGGTTGCTTGAGAGGCAACCTGTTCTTGAAAAAAGTTTTGCGAGCCTTCATCTGAGTGAAGGTCAACATGTATTTTATGATGTAAGTAACAGCTCTTATGAAGGCCATTGTTGTTCTCTGGCACGTTTAGGCCACGATAAAGAAGGTCGGCGAGGCAAGCCAATCATTACCTATGGAGTACTAACCGATGTCAAGGGACGTCCCATAGCTGTAGAGGTTTATCCTGGTAACACTGGTGATCCCAGTACGGTAGCAGACCAAGTGGAGAAGCTGAAAAAGCATTTTGCATTACAGCGAGTAGTCCTTGTTGGAGATCGTGGCACGTTGACTCAAACACAGATTGATGTCCTGAAAACTCATCCCGGGATTGGGTGGATTTCAGCATTGCGGAGCGAGAACATTCGCAAACTGGCAGGAGATAACCATTTGCAGTTGTCACTGTTTGATGAAAAAAATCTTGCAGAAATAGCTTCGCCAGATTTCCCTGGTGAACGACTTATCGCCTGCTTCAATCCTCTGCTCTGTGATGAACGGAGGCGCAAACGACAAGAGTTATTGGATGCTACAGAAAAAAAACTACAGAAGATTTGTGTTGAGGTTAAACGCCGCACAAAAAAGCCGCTAAGTGCATCAGATATAGGTCGAAAGGTTGGCAAGATTATCAATGGATATAAAATGGCCAAACACTTTGAGATATCGATTACTGATGCAGAGTTTTCCTTCAAGAGGAAGGCTGAATCAATCGCACAAGAAGCGGAGCTGGATGGTATTTATGTTATTCGCACCAGCGAACCAAGACAGAACCTGTCGGCAGAGGATACCGTGAGAAGCTATAAGAATTTAGCGAGAGTCGAACAGGTTTTCCGCACCCTCAAAAGTATTGATCTACAGGTACGACCCATATACCATCACTATCAAGAACGTGTTCGTGCCCATATCTTCCTTTGCCTGTTGGCTTATTATGTTGAATGGCATATGCGCCAAGCTCTTGCTCCTTTGCTCTTCGACGATGAAGAACTTTCTCAGAACAGGAAAGAGCGCGATGCTGTCAAGCCCGCAGTCTCATCCAAATCG
>CAIYWF010000143.1 GCA_903929845.1 uncultured Chlorobiaceae bacterium
ACACATTTCTACAAATCTTGAGTGTCAGTGTTTTCGAGAAAGTCCATATAAAACAATTAGTTATGAATTCCGTTTGCGCAGCTCAAGACACCTATACCTGTAACCAGTTGAATTTATTTGACTTATAACCGGACAGTAGTGTTTTTTCATAGTTATTTCATGGTTTTTGTTAAAAAAGCTCAAGTTTTATTTGACGCAAATTATTTAATTGACTCTACCGACCAATTTTTTCCTGACTATTATGAGAAAGACCTTACACAGAACAATTTATTTTAAAAATAGATACAAAAAAGTCGTATTTCACTTTAATGCTTTGAAAAACAATGCAACAGAAAAAGTAACACACATTTTTTCTTAAAAGACAATTGAAAAACTAAAGAAAACGACCATTAAACAATTCTTCTTATTCACAAGCATACAAAAATTGAATAACAAATAATAATAACTTTGCTAAATAAAGCTATTAAAATAAAAATAAAAATACCCAGGGGAGATTTATTCAGGAAAATGGCCTGGCTGTCAGGTTCTGGACAGTTGTATGCCTGATAAAGGTATGCGTATTTTAAGGCATACAACTTCATGAAAAGTTTCTTTCAGGCTCTATGTAGCGAAATTGTGTGATGATTTGGTGTTTAACGGCTATAGCGACTGGTACCTGCCGAGCAGTGATGAGTTGAACAAGCTCTATCTCAACAAAAGTGCTGTTGGCGGTTTTTCTAACACCTTCTACTGGAGTTCTACGGAGGAAGACTTAGTTTACGCATAGCTTCCGAACTTCGTCTATGGCAACTCGGTCTACGGCTATAAGAACTACCTCGATTATCGTGTTCGTGCTGTGCGGGTTTTGTAACAAAGTATCAATTGAACAATTAATCCAATGTTTTTTGGCATGGCGTGCCATTATGATTTACCGGTGTATCGCGAGGTCTATCGTCTGATTCTGAAAATATTTGAGTACACCAAAGATTTTCCTATCCCATTGCCGCTGATAGAGTATTTGATCGCGAGTACTTTATTGATGAGCGCCATTGGTAAAGACTATAGATCCCTTCCTGCACCGTTTTTTCAATGCGGAAAATCTCATCATCGGTCACAAGAGCTGCTTTGTCGCCATTTTTCAGGCTGATAAAGAGGCAGGTATGCCAGTTGTCGGAGTGCAGGGTTGAGCGGGTTTTACCCAATGCCAAACACCCTGTATCTTCCAACAGGGCATCCGGCACCGCAGGCGGTCAGTTAATCAAATGCGCATCGCACGCCTCGCCCTCCTCAAGCGCATCAAGAATCTCGTCAATCTTCTCCTCGCTGTCAATCTCGCCATACCAGAAGCTTTCAGGATAGACGACAAGCACAGGCCCTTTCTCGCAGAGGTTGAGGCAACCTGTGGCCGAGACGGTAACGTCGCTCATGCCGCGATCGGAAAGCTCGCTTTCGATGTAGGGAATCAGGCTGAGCGACTCCTTTTTGTGGCAGATTCCCTGTGGTGTGCCCTGCGCCCGAAAACTTGCGCAGACCAGAATGTGATGCTTTGGTTTATCCATGATTGTTTCCCATTATAAGTTTAAAAATAGTACAATTGTTTGTTGTTACCCGCATCCCCCGCCGGTTCCTGAACAGCTTGATCCGCAGGCGTGGATCTGGCTGCTTTTCATCAGGTGTTTCAGATCCTGTCCGGTAAAGATGCCGTATACAGCTTCTTCGATAACGCCTTCAAGCACCAGCACCTCAATACCGTGAGCGTTCAGGACTTTTTTTGGAGAGTCGCCTGCGCCATTGACCAGCAGTGCCCGGCAGTCGCCGAGGGTTTCGGCCAGAGCCTCCCAACGCTCTTTTCCACCGCCAGCCGGTGGAGCAGTTCTTGAATCAATCAGGATACACTCTCCGGAATCGTCCATACTGTAAATCAGAAAGCGGTCAGCTTCGCCGAGATGCTGGTTGATCAGTACCCCTTCAATACTGCTGACGGCAATATATGGCCGACAATCAGCCGGGTTGCTCGGCATAGCCGCAGCTTCAGCAAGCTTTTGCATCATCTCTTCAGTGTTGATTTCTCCGATAATTCCGACCGCATCAGCCCTGCAGCGTGAGCAGTGTTTCATCTGTGGAAGAAATTCACTTGTCGCCTTCTGGATTTCAGTCACCATCTCCAGAGAAGGTTCATCAATATTTTCAAAAACAGTCTCCCTTGTGTTATAGTATGGAAGACAGTTCAGTATATCGGCCCCAAGTTCTGCCACTTTCGATGCGACGGCGATGACGTGGGTATCGTTCACGCCTGGAATGATAATTGAGTTTACTTTTGCCGTGACGCCAACCTCCTTCAGCCGTTTCAGCGACTCAAGCTGGTTCTTGATCAGCACTTTGGCCGCATCAATACCCCGATACATTTTTTTGTTGTACCGTACCCAGGCATAAATCTCGGCGCCAATTTCAGGATCAATGGCATTGATGGTGATGGTGACATGGCTGACCTGCAACTCGGCAAGCTCATCAATATACGGGAGCAGTTCAAGGCCGTTGGTGGCGAGGCAGAGCAGCATCTCCGGATATTTAGCCCGAACCAGCCGGAGTGTCTCCATGGTTTCGTCCGGATTGGCAAAGGGATCTCCAGGGCCGGCAATTCCAACAACCGAAATGTTCGGAGAGAGTATCATCGCCTGATCGAGATAGTACATTGCCTGCTTTGGTGACAGCACCTTGCTGGTAACGCCGGGCCGGTTCTCGTTCATGCAGTCGAATTTTCGGCTGCAATAGTTGCACTGGATATTGCATTTCGGCGCAACAGGGAGGTGAATGCGTCCGAACTTGTGTCGTGACGAATCGTTAAAACAGGGGTGGTTTGCAAGTTTAAGTGTCATAATATCCTCCCTTACATATAAGTGT
>CAIYWF010000144.1 GCA_903929845.1 uncultured Chlorobiaceae bacterium
ATGCTGAATGCACGAAGCTATGGAACTTAAAGTCTTAAATACTGCCGGTGTTGAAACCGGGGAAGTGGTAACGCTCCGTGACGATATATTCGGCGCTGAAATATCTGAACATGCGATGTATCTTGATGTCAAGTCGATACTCGCAAATAGAAGGCAGGGCACTCACAAGTCAAAAACACGTGGCGAAGTAAGGGGTGGAGGCAGAAAGCCTTTACGTCAGAAAGGTACTGGCAATGCTCGCCAGGGTTCAAGCCGTTCGCCGCTACACATCGGTGGTGGTACTATATTTGGCCCTGTGCCACATTCGTATGACCAGAAAGTGAACAAGAAGGTAAAGCTTCTTGCAAGACGCTCGGCCCTGAGTTCAAAGGCAAAAGCCGGACAGATCCTTGTGGTTGATGACTTCAGGCTCGAACAGATCAAGACCAAACCTTTTGCGGATATTCTTAAAAACCTTGGCCTTTCGCAGAAAAAAACTCTGATGTTGACGCCCGAGTATGATATGATTATTACAAGGTCTGGAAGAAATATTGCGGTTCTTAATATCATGACAGCCGATAAGGCATCAACGTATGATATTCTTCATAGTCATACACTGCTTGTTCAGAAGACCGCGTTGAAAAAAATAGAAGATACATTAGGGTAATTTGGAGCTTTCCAGAAAAAGGAGTTAAAGAGATGATAAACCCGTTGTTGCGCCCTTTGTTGACTGAAAAGAGTACCGGGCTGACAGAGAAAAAGGGACAGTATGTCCTGATCGTCAAACCTGATGCAGACAAGAGTGATATCAGGAAAGCAATTGAAAAGAAATTTGGTGTCGAGGTAAAATCGGTTCGTACGATTAACTGTTTAGGTAAATCCCGTGCTCAGAATACCAAACGGGGCAGGATTACCGGAAAGAAAAGTGACTGGAAAAAAGCGATTATCACACTCGCAAAGGGTCAGTCGATAGATTATTACTCAGGTACAGCCCAGAAGAGCGAAGGATAGAAATCATAAAAAGGATAGATCATACATTCAAATGGCTATAAGGAAATTAGCGCCGGTTACGCCAGGGTCGAGATTCATGTCATACCCTGCATTCGATGAAATCACAAAGAGCACGCCGGAAAAAAGCCTGCTTGTGCCCTTAAAGAAGTCAGGTGGCCGCAACGCTGCAGGCCGGAAGACATCGAGGCATAGAGGTGGTGGACATAAAAGGCATTACAGGATTATAGATTTCAAGCGCAACAAGGATGGTATTCCCGCAACAGTTGCAGCTATTGAATATGATCCAAATCGTTCATCAAGAATTGCATTATTGCATTACAATGATGGAGAAAAACGTTATATTCTCGCCCCGAAAGGCTTAAATGTTGGCGACAAGGTTGAAAGTGGGGAAAAGGTCGAGATCAAGACCGGCAACACCATGCCATTGAAAAATATACCGCTTGGGACTGATATTCATAATGTTGAGATGAAGGCAGGGAAGGGTGGACAGATTGTAAGGTCTGCCGGAGGATTTGCAGTTCTTGCAGCGCGTGAAGGAGATTATGTTACTTTGAAACTTCCTTCAGGCGAAATCCGCAAGCTTCGTGTTGAGTGTCGCGCTACAATCGGTGTGATAGGTAATGCTGATCATGAGAATGTTGTTCTGGGCAAGGCAGGCAGAAGTCGTTGGCTTGGTATCCGTCCCCAGACAAGAGGTATGGCGATGAATCCCGTCGATCACCCGATGGGTGGTGGTGAAGGTAAGTCAAAATCAGGCGGAGGAAGAAAGCATCCTATGTCTCCGTGGGGACAGCTTGCCAAGGGACAGAAGACAAGAAACAAGAAAAAGGCTTCACAGAAATTGATTGTACGGGGCAGAAACGCAAAATAATTATAGCGGTTAACAAC
>CAIYWF010000145.1 GCA_903929845.1 uncultured Chlorobiaceae bacterium
GGATGACATGGCTGTTTTGCGGATGATAGTTGTCGCCGATGCCGTAGAGGTTCGTCGGCATGACGCTGCGGTAATCGGTGCCGTATTGGCGGTTGTAGCTTCCACACAGTTTGATGCCCGCGATTTTCACCTAAGGATTGCTGATCCTGCCATGCCTCGATGACCTACTATGTATACCTTGTTCAGAACTGATAGCCCAATATTTTTAGTTCACTGGCCGCACTACAGCCTCTCCCACTCAAACCTGCTGACATTTCTCACTTTCGGGTCAAAAACGATGCCAATCAAATAACGTTCACCTGCATATTTCTCGTAATATTTCATCTTCCTGATCTGCTCAAGCGGTTCCCCGTCGGTCACCTTGAATTCAAAGAGAAAAGTTCTCCCCCCGGCCTTCAGCGTCAGGTCAACTCTGCCCTTGTTGCTCACATCCTCGGCGATGATGTCCACCCCGATGCTGGCAAAAAAGGCATAGAGCACGCTGGCGTAAAAGCCCTCGTACCTTTCGATATCATTGTTGGTGAAATTATTGTAGGCGATGCTGGCAAAAAGGCGTTTGATAACGGGTTCCAGACTTCCAGCATCACCAGTGTTCATGATCGCAAGCAACTCACGACGGTTGGACTCTTTTTGTGCGCCACTGGTCATCGAGCGGAAAATATAATTGTTAAAACTGGTCTGCACCTCCATGTTGGGAAATCCCAACTCGTAGCCAACTCCCATACCCAACGGCAAAGAACGCTTTATGGTCAAATAGCCTGTCTGAAACAGAATAGTTTCCAATTCAAGATTTTCAATGTCAAAGCTGTTGACCAGTGACTCATCAGTTTCCATTCCATTAAATTCCGGAATAAAGTACTGGTTCTTTTTGATCAGCTCCATTAGAAATTTTGGCGTTCCTGTCTCGAACCAATAATTTTTGAACATCCGCTGGTTCTTGATAAAAAGCAGGATATCGTAAGGGTTATAGACCCTGTCACCCAAAAAATTATACCCGTTGTACCAGCGTTTGACCTGCTCCATGTCCACGCCTTCGAGATACGGGGCAAAAGTGGTGTCAAGGTCAAGCTGGGTGTAGCCGCAGATATTGCCAAAGTCAGGGTTGAGGCTGATGTCTTCGAGATTGTTCAGGCCACTGAAGAGCGAGACTTTGGAGAATTTGCTCACACCGGTGAGAAACACAAAGCGCAGATACTCATCGTTCTCCTTGATTTTTGTGTAAAAGTCACGCATTCCATCCCGAATAATGAGAGCCTCAGGGATATTCTCAATATTGTCGAGAATCGGCTTGTCATACTCGTCAACCACAATAACAACCTTCTGATGATATTTCTCATACGCCTTCTCGATTAATTCTGCGAAGAAGTGTTGTGCCCTGGCTCTGTTTTCACACTTCAACCCAAGTCGCTTTTCATTGGATTTGAGTATGTACAACAAATCCTCCTCCAAGTCGGCTTTCGAGTGGATCCCGCCACTGAAACTTATTTTGATGACCGGATATTTCACCTCCCAGTTCCACTGCTCCTCAATCAGCAGCCCCTGAAACAGCTCCCGCTTCCCCTCAAAAATATTTTTCAGCGTGTCGAGAAACAGGCTCTTCCCGAATCGACGTGGCCGCGAGAGAAAAACATATTTAAACCTGTCGATCAGGCTATAGGCTATCCCGGTTTTGTCGATATACAGGTAATACTCGTTTATGATCTCACTGAAGGTCTGTATGCCTACTGGCAGCTTTTTCATCGTCAACTTCATTGTAACTTGTTAGCCTATCACAGGCATCGGTACTGTAACACCCCAACACAACTCCACACTTTTTTACATAATGAAGCACAACGTTGCGATGAGTAACATGAGTATCCTGATAGAGATGATCTCCGCTGTGTATTCAAACTACTGGCCCGACGCTTTATGCCGTGCACTTCGCAGCCCTTTTCAAGAAGCAATTCAGCAAGAGACTA
>CAIYWF010000146.1 GCA_903929845.1 uncultured Chlorobiaceae bacterium
CGAAGCGGTTATTCTTGTCCGTATCGAAACATCACCAGAAGATATCAAGGGCATGAACGCCTCTGAAGGTATTCTTACTGCACGTGGAGGCATGACCTCCCATGCCGCACTGGTTGCCCGTCAGATGGGCAAGGTATGCGTAGCAGGATGCGGAGCACTCAATATCGACTACCAGAGAGGTGAAATGCGCGTCGCTGGAAAAGATATCGTTCTTTTAGAAGGTGATTACATCTCCATCGACGGAAGCACCGGTGAAGTCATTGCCGGAAAAGTTCCGACAAAAAACTCTGAAATCATTGAAGTTCTGGTTGACAAAACCCTCAAACCGGAAGATGCAGAGACATGGCCTATCTACAAACAGCTCATGGAATGGGCCGACAAGTACCGTAAACTCAATATCCGCACCAACGCCGACCAGCCAGACCAGGCAGAAATTGCCATCACTTTCGGCGCCGAAGGTATCGGGCTCTGCCGTACAGAACACATGTTTTTCGGTGGCGAACGTATTGATGCCATGCGCGAAATGATTCTGGCCGACGATGTTGAAGGACGTAAAATAGCCCTTGACAAGCTTATTCCATACCAGCGTGAAGATTTCTATGGTCTCTTCAAAGCAATGGGCTCCCGCCCGGTCACCATCAGGCTTCTTGATCCTCCACTTCATGAGTTCCTGCCGCACACCGACAGCGAAATCAAAGTTCTCGCTGTAAAAATGGGGAGATCCTTTGAAGAGGTAAAGGGACGTATTAACGATCTGCACGAATTCAATCCTATGCTGGGCCTTCGTGGATGCAGGCTGGGCATCCTGCATCCTGAAATTACCGTCATGCAGGTACGGGCAATTATCGAAGCTGCCTGCAAACTGAAAAAAGAGGGTCTTGAGGTTGTCCCTGAAATAATGGTACCACTCATCAGCACGGTCAAGGAGCTTGAAATCACCAGTGAAATCATCCACAAAACCGCACGAAGCGTCATTGCTGAACAGGGAACAGGAGTAAAATACCTGGTGGGCACCATGATTGAGGTACCACGCGCCGCGATTACCTCCGACCAGATTGCCACCGCCGCCGATTTCTTCAGCTACGGCACCAATGACCTGACACAGATGGGGCTTGGCATGAGCCGCGACGACTCAGGACAGTTTCTGCCAGTCTACCAGCAGCAGGAGATCTTTGCACGTAATCCTTTTGAATCACTTGATATTGAGGGCGTGGGCAGGCTGATGAGCATTTCTGCCAAAGAGGGACGTGCCGTCAAACCAGAGCTTAAGCTGGGCATCTGCGGAGAACACGGTGGAGATCCTTCGACCGTCGAATTCTGCCACCAGTTAGGGTTGAACTATGTTTCATGCAGTCCTTACAGAGTGCCGATTGCCCGTCTTGCTGCGGCAAGAGCTGCACTGAAAGGCTGATCCGAAAGAAATTTTTACTCTCAATGAAAAAGGCGGTCCACCGGGTCGCCTTTTTCATTGAGGTGCTGTCTGAGTTACAATAAAGTTTACTTCTGTGCCTCTATTTTCTTGAAAAACATGCATCCACCTTCTGCGACAACATCCTTGCCAAAACAGGTGCCTGCAGCAGGATCGTTATCCTTTGGAGTATAGCTCTGACAATCCTGACACTGTTTGCCTTTTTCAGCTTGCTTCTGATAAATAATTTCCATATTGAATTTTTGCTTATCTGTTGAGTTATAATAATCAA
>CAIYWF010000147.1 GCA_903929845.1 uncultured Chlorobiaceae bacterium
AGTCATACTTATTATTTTTCCCCGATGCTCCACAGACTCTTTTTCAGGATAAAAAATGCCCGTCGTCTTCGAAACGGCTATCCGGCTCATCCTACCAACGCCGGGCATTGCATTGTCTGCTCTTCGCCCTGGACATTACAGGGACAGGGTCAACAATCTGTTCAGAGGCAGTCATCCGACTTTACTTTGAGCTACGGGACGAAGACCAGGCGGAAGCCAACATTGTTGCTGCGGTTGCCAGGGGTGTCGTTGTTGCGATTAGCCGACCGGCAGTTCCTCGCATTGCTGTTCCAGTTGCCACCACGCAGGACACGGTTCGAATCCACGATTGATGCCCTTTCTTATCAGGTGCAGACCGTTCAGTATACACATTTTTTCTGGATTCTCCTGCGGTTGCCTGTGCTGTAAAGGCTGCTGCAAATGGTATGAAACAGGATGCCGAGCTGGTGCCCGGCGTTCCCGGGGGAAAAAATCGGCCGCCACAAGGCGGCACTGTTTCGTTCACTGACAGAAAAGAGTTGTGCACGGCAGTTCGTCCCTCACTGCCGTTCTCAACTCTTTTGTCAGCTCTCTCTTGCTCAAAGTAAAGGTCGGAATGAGCTGCCAACTGACTACGGGACGAACACCAGGCGGAAGCCAACATTGAGGCTGCGGTAGCCAGGGGTGCCGCCGCCGCGATCAGCCGACCGGCAGTACCCCGCACGGCTGCGCCAGTTGCCACCACGCAGGACACGGGACGAAGCGGTTTCAGGGCCAGCGGGATTTTCAACCGTACCTTTCTTCTTGCACTCATCGTAATATTTATCTCCGTACCAGTCACTGCACCACTCATAAACATTACCGTGCATGTTGTACAACCCCCAGGCATTAGGTGCCAAACTGTCAACCGGAACTGTGTTTTCTCTGTACTGCCCTTTCGGATTATTGTTATACGGATAGATGCCGTCATAGTTTGCCTGATCGGTTGTCAGATTTTCACCGGTATTGAATGGTGTCGTGGTACCTGCCCGGCAGGCGTACTCCCACTCTGCTTCCGTCGGCAACCGTAAAGTTTTGCCACTTTTTCTTGATAACCAGTCGCAATAGGCTACGGCATCATTCCAGCTCACATGCAGAACCGGATGATTGTATTCGTCCAGCGCCCTTTCGTTACCCGATACGCCATGCCGCCAGTTGACACCTTCCTTGTCTTTCCACTTCACGCCATCCCATATTCTGCTACTGTTTGCCTTTTCGGCATCTGTCTGATACCCTGATTCATCGATGAATGTTTTAAACTCGGCAAGTGTAACCGCATATTTGCACAGATAAAACTCACTCACCCTTACCTGATGCCGACTTTCATCGCCAGTTCGCCCCGCTTCACCTTCCGGGCTGCCCATAGCGAAAAGACCACTACGTATACGCACAAAGTTGCGGGGAGGAATCTTGGAATTGATTGCCTCAAGAGATTGCTTGAATGCCGGATGTGAAACGTCATTATTCCAGTCAGAGAGATCAGCCGCCTGAATATTCCTGAACCCCAATGGAGGCTCAACAGCATCAAGAAGCACAGGAATCAGAATATGCCGGTTTTGAGCCTCATCAACTTCTGCATGAACCGAACTGGAATTTATTGAATCATGTGACCAAACAACAAGCACGCAATGTGACTCATCCAGCTTTTCTTTTAGATATTCCGGCCATTTTTTACCCGACGGAATTTTATGATCCCAGAAAACAACCCAGCCCATTTTTTCAAGCTCTTCGGCAATCGGCCGAACCCGCTCAACATCCTTATAAGCATAGCTAATAAAAATATTTTTTGGGATGGCTGGGCGTCTAATCAGTGAGGGGTCGATATCCATAAGTCGCAAAACATCATCCGGAATTTCAAAAAATACCGGACTGTACTCGTGCTCATTGATCAGATGAATGCTCACCATATCAACCAAATCTGTTGTCTGCTCAAGGGTATTGACTAATTGCTTTGCTTTTTTCTCGAACAGCTCTTTATCGGTTTGAGCAAGCAATTCGTAAACGGCAAGTTGAAGTGTACATTGCTCATAATCGGGTTCGCCCTGCAATGGAAGGTTCTGGCTGAGCTGATCGTACAAAAATTGGTACACACGGGCACCCTCTTCCCGGCTCAGCCACTGCTGCTGAAGTGCCAAACGAAAAGCATCAGGAATAGTCCCTTTTGTGAACCAGTTGAGACGCAGCAACTGGCTAATATTCTTGTACGAAGGCAATACACTCTTTGCTGTCGAAAACATCTTGCCCAAAGCAAGGGTAAGATTCCAGTCAAGTTCGGGGTAGATCGCACAGGAAGCAATCCAGCGCTTTATCTCTGAGCTGAAAAACAACCCGATGTAGTCGAGCTTTTTGCCGCCGGTTTTTATCGGCACTAATGAATAATCGGCACTCTCTTGCCAATATATAAGGCTCTCGGAGTCAGTATTGGCGGCATGCGAAAGATCGGCTGCCATAACCTGCATTCCCTCAACTGAAAGGGGCAATACAAAGGGAAATACCTCTTGCAGCAGTCGCTCACGCTCACCCCAGAGCACAGGAGGTACAGAACTGTAAAAATAGCGATGCTGCCAATGTTTGAAAATATCAGCCCATTCGAACATGCGAAGATGAAGCGTATCAATATATTGGAGCCCATAGGTAAAAACCATGAGCGCTGCATGTTCGTGAAGACTCAGAATTTCCGACAGGTCAATACCACCAGGATGATGTTCATTACGGCACAGTAGCGGAGAGTTATCGAAATAGAAACGTTCAACAAATATGTTGTTTGCTTTCAGAGTCTCGTAAAGGTTGTTGTGGAGATGCGCCTTGTGGTCACGCGGATTGTGTCGGTCAATCAACATCAGATATTCGATATGGCGACGATCCGCAGTATAAACTGGCTTGGCCATGCCTCCTTCATGAATGGTTTGGCAAATCGTTTTTTCGATATCAACCTGAAAGTAGGATAAAGCGAACACATTAACGAAAAACATCACCGCGCAGGCACGATTTTCAAGCAAAATCGTGCTTTTTTCTTGCTTGTTAACGTGTACG
>CAIYWF010000148.1 GCA_903929845.1 uncultured Chlorobiaceae bacterium
CGATACGCCAGGCATCTCTATTATGGAACTTGCCGCCAAAACCCGAAGGATGAAACAAGAGCACAATATCGGCATGATTGTGGTAGATTACCTGCAGTTGGTAACACCTGTCAGGGATGGCAGAACGAACCGAGAGCAGGAGATCGCGCAGATATCCCGATCACTGAAGGCGCTGGCCAAGGAACTGAATATTCCAGTCATAGCCCTTGCACAGCTTAACCGTTCTATCGAGCAGCGCTCAGGCGACCGAAGACCCCAGCTCAGCGACCTCAGGGAGTCCGGTTCGATAGAACAGGATGCTGATGTGGTGATGTTTCTGTCAAGACCGGAAATGTACGGCAAAACAACCTTTGAAGATGGGTCATCAACAAAAGATATTGTTGAAATTGTAATCGGCAAACAGAGAAACGGCCCGATCGGAGACATCCGGCTCTTGTTCCTCAAAAATTATGGCCGCTTTCAGTCAACGGCTAACAGCTATATTACTGCCGGAGAGGGAAAAGGAGCTTCCCAGGAACAGTATCAGCCTTCTTTGCCTGAGCAAGAAAAAACGAATTCCAGCGCATTCATCACTCAAGACGACGCACCTTTTTAAGAATTATTATGCAAGATAATAAACGACTAACAAACTCCGGAAGCCGGACAGAAAAACCGGCAGTTCCTCTCAAGGGAAAAGAAGCAACATACTCAGGAATCGGCGGCTCAAGAGGCATTACCATCGGAGAGTGCTATGCGTTCATCAAGGAGGAGAGTAAACATGAAATCAGGGAACTAAACGAAAAAAACATCAATGAAGAGATTGAAAGATTTTTTGCCGCCTTGAACCGATCCGAACATGAGCTGAAGAAAATTGAGCAGCTCACCATCAGGAAACTTGGAAAGAGCTACTCCAATCTGTTTCAGGCTCAAATCATGATGCTGCGCGATCCAATACTGCTTGATACTATTTGCAATCGTATCCGATCGGAACGCAAAGGCGCACATCTCGTTATTGCTGAAGAGTTCGATCACTATTTTCAAAATTTTAAAAATTCCGACAACCGGATTTTTCAGGATCGGGCTGATGATTTTCACGATATCAAGAACCGGATTATCAGAAACCTGAATATCAGAAAACTTCATTCATGGATACCTGAAGGGGTCATTGTTGCGTCCGACAGCCTCTCCCCTGCGGATATTATCCTTTTGAGCCGCAGCAATGTCAAAGGTTTTGTCACTGACTCAGGTGGAAAAACCTCGCATATCTCCTTAATTTGCAAGTCACTCAAGATTCCGATCGTTGTCGGGCTTGGGAATATCTCTGAAAAGGTCTCGACCGGCACGCCGATGATCATCGACGGAAATACAGGTACCGTCATTATACATCCTGAAGAAAAAACCGTCGAGAGATACCATAAAATAAAAGAAGAGGCGCAAAAGAATGAAGAAAATACCTCATTAACGGCTGAACTACCCGCAACAACAAAATGCGGTGTAAGGATCACCTTTTATGCCAATATCGATTTCAAGGAAGAGGTGTCCACCATTAAAACTGCTGGAGCTGAGGGAGTAGGGCTCTTCAGAAGTGAAAACCTCTTCACTGAAGGCACAAATGTGCCGAGCGAATCAGAACAATTCACCTGTTACAAGGAAATGGCTGAAGCCATAGCTCCGATGCCTCTGGATATCCGCCTGTTTGATATTGGTGGCGACAAGCTGATCTATTCTCCAGTCAAGGAGCCAAATCCCAACCTGGGATGGAGGGGTATCAGGATACTGATTGATCTGCCCAAAATACTTGACGCACAGGTCAGGGCCGTCATCAGGGCCAATCGGCTTGGTAATGTTAATATCCTTATTCCGATGATCATGTCGCTCGAAGAGATTCGATATGTCCGGGCATCTGTCGAGAAACACTACTCCGAGCTGGCGTTGGAGACCGATGAGCAAGTTGAAAAGCCGAGGATCGGGGCAATGATAGAGATTCCGGCAGCAGTAGAACTGATTGATGAGATTACAAGATCTGCTAATTTTATCAGCATCGGAACCAATGATCTCACACAGTACACCCTGGCTGTTGACAGAAACAATGTCATTGTACAAGATCTCTTTGAAAAATTCCACCCGGCAGTTATCCGGCAACTCCACCGGATTATAACAACTGCCAATAAAAATCACTGCAAAGTGATGATTTGCGGCGACATGGGCTCTGATCCTCTCGCCCTTCCCTTCTTGTTAGGGTGCGGACTCAGAAAATTCAGCGTTGTCGTCTCGGATATCCCGAACCTCAAATCACTGGTATCCCGCTACTCGCTTGCTGAAACAGAAGAGCTAGCCCGGGAATGCCTTTCACTTAATACGCCAGTCGCCATCAAATCCTGCCTGGAAGCATTCCATGCAGGATTTGATATATCTTAGGGACGAGAGTCCTCGACTTTACGCAATGAATGAAGATATTCTCCAATCATTTGTTGCTGTTTAGCCTGGAACAGTTGCGGAGCAACAGTTATTTTTTCAGCCTTCACATCAAGCCCTGCGGGAAGAGCTTTCTTCGTGACCAGCACAACAGCGTAGCCATCGGTTGTTTTAACCGGATTGGAAAGCTTTCCAAGAGCAAGCCCCGACATAGCTTCAACAAGAGCACGATCAACACCATAGCCAGGAATATAACCGTCGCTCCACCGTATACTGTCTGCGGTTACAATATGCATGCCAGCATTCGCTGATACTATCTTTTCAAGCGTCGATCCGGGTCCCTTTACCATGACTGCAAGTTTTTTCTCCAGAGAGGCCCCTTTCTTTTCGCGTACCAGTTTCGCTGTAATGATCGGTTTCAGTTCTTGATCAAGCATACGGTATCCGGTATCATTTTTGCCGGTTAGACGCATAACATAAAACCCTTTTTCGGTTTCAAGAACGTCCGAAACGTCTCCTTCTCCTGCCTTGAATGCATAAGCAGTCACTTTCTCACTATAGCCTATCTGTGGAATCAACATGCGCTTGATGAATTCTCCTGTCTTTTCGATCGGCAGCTTTTCACTTGCTGCACTCTTGTCAAAACCTTTCTCTTTGGCATTTTGCTGAAACGCCATGGCTCGACGACGCTCACTGTCTACCGTTTCCGTGGATGAACGAATATTCCTTACAATCTCTGAACAGAGAACAGCACGTTGATCAAAGCCCGTCACCTTGATAATATGCAGTCCAAACTGTGTCTGCACAGGCCTGAGAATGGCCCCTGGTGAGGCGCTGAAAACCGCTGCGGAAAATGCAGGAAGCATACGCTCTTTGCTGAACCAGCCAATGTCGCCCCCATTGACGGCACTGCCGGGATCAGCGGAATATTTTCTTGCAAGCACTTCAAAAGGAACACCTGCCTGAATCTGTCTATAAATAAGTATCGAAAGTTCTCGAACCTTCTGAACTTCATCTATGTTTGCAGGATTGAAGCGCAAGAGAATATGCGATGCTCTGGCAACTGGCTGAGGAGACGAAACCACCTTTTTGATTTTGATCAAGCGGTATTCCCCCCGATCGGCTACCGGCCCAACAATCGTTCCCTGTTTGAGATTCGACGGACTGAAAACAACTGCGCCCGCCACTGGTGAAAAATCCGCACGGCTATAGGTTACGTTGATACCAGTCGGACGGTCACTCTGCATTTTAACATAGTCGCTCTCATTGACCGCACCGGAAAAATCGGCACGAATCGTTTCAAGTTCGGTTCGAACGGCAAGACTGTCTTTTGATGACGGCTTCAGTGGGAAAAAAATAAAGTCGGCTTTTCTTGTAGGATACTCCTGCTTAAAAAGCTCTTTATGCGCATCATAATACTGCTTAATTTCAGCGTCTGTCACAAGAAAGTTACTGTCTGTACCTGCAAAACTTAAAGGAACCGGAATAAAAGAGGCTGCAAAACGTGAAAACTTCCTGCTGACTATATCGCCAAGCTCCCGGTCGGTAATATGATCAAGGGTTTGAAGAGCCCTGACCAGCTTATTTTCCTTGAGTTCCAGGCGAACATACTTTTCAAGCTGAAGCCATAACTCCTTATTGTGTGGATCACGGCGGGCACTCTCCAGTTTTTTGCGATCAAGTACCCCCGTTGCAGGATCAGTAAAATATTGACGAACCACCATGGGTGGGGTTGGGCTGTTAAGTGCCTCGACTACCTCCTGATCCTGAAGAGTAATACCGAATTTTTCAAACTGCTGCTCAAGCAAAGTCTGGTCAACCAGAGCTGTCCATGCCTTTTCTTGCAACCCGAGTTCAATTTCTGATGTAACTTCGACTCCAGGATTGCTCCTTCGAAAATTTTCAGCAACGGCCTTGTAGGCATCATCATACTGGCTATAAGCAATAGGCTTTCCATTCACCGTGCCAGCCTGATTTTCTTTTTTACCTGTTTTTCCAGAAAAATTCATTCCCCATTCGAAAACAATCAGCGCAAGAAATGCTGCCAGAAGAGTGTAGAGGATAATATGTGTCTTATCCCGCAAGCTGGACATTACAGCCATGGCTTATTCCTTCAATTAAATGATGTTGTTAAAAAATATTGTCGTTCCAACCTTCCCTGCCAACCAGCGGCACAAACGTAAACTGCTGAAATACTTCCCTCCTGAAATCATCACTATCACTGGTAATCACCGTCATCTGCTGTGAATCAGCATTACCTACAGGAATAACCATACAACCGTGTTCCCCAAGCTGGTGCTTCAGCGACTCCGGTTCCTCAGGTGCTCCTGCAGTGACCACAATACCATCAAAAGGCGCCTCATCAACCCATCCCAGCGTTCCGTCTCCACAGCGACAGGCAATGTTCAGACCAAGACAGGAAAAAAGTTTTTCAGCTCTTTCATATAACTCGAAAATCCGTTCGATGGTATAAACAGAATAACCGAGTGCATCAAGAATTGCGGACTGATAACCTGATCCGGTTCCTATTTCCAGTACTTTCCCGGAAGGAGATCTCTCAACAAGCAATGTCGTCATATAAGCCACGGTATAAGGCTGGGAAATAGTTTGCCCGAACCCTATAGGATACGCACCGTCATTATAGGCTAAATCTGTGGCATCAACGTCAAAATAAAGGTGTCGTTGAACCTCCCAAAAAGCATCAAGCACCCGCAGGTTAACAATACCATACTGTTTCAGCGTTTCAACCATCTCGCGCCGTCTGAGATCCTGAACTTTTTGCGACCCCTTCATCATCAAAAGTCAACCCGTTGAACTTATCTCTTCAATCAACTGCAGGTATTATAAGATTATCTGCTCTCTCACTGAACTGGCTAATATTGCATCAAAAACAACAAAAAACAATTTCCGGGACTCAGTTTACCATTTTTGGCAATAAATCCCACACGGCTTACCTGCTGATCCATTTCCTCTATAGACACCAACACTATTCCTCGCTTCATTAACGATCAAGCTAACGACCAAGAATCGCGGCAACAAACTCTGCACGGTCAAACAACTGAAGGTCATCGATTTTTTCACCGACACCGATATACTTGACTGGCAACTTGAGTTCGCGTGAAATGGAGAGCACAATTCCGCCCTTTGCCGTCCCGTCAAGCTTGGTAACCACAAGTCCGGTAACCTGTACAAACTTTGTAAATTCCCTGGCCTGCTGGACGGCATTCTGCCCGGTTGTGCCGTCAAGAACAAGCAATACCTCATGAGGCGCTTCAGGAATCCTCTTTTTAGCCACCCGCATTATTTTGGCAAGCTCCTCCATCAAGTGGCTCTTGTTATGGAGACGCCCGGCAGTATCAACAAGCACCACATCGGCATTTCTGGAAACCGCAGCACTGAC
>CAIYWF010000149.1 GCA_903929845.1 uncultured Chlorobiaceae bacterium
ATAAAATCGGCGTTGTATTGCAGAGTGTCAAGCCTGAAGAGACGCTGTTGCAGAAAGAGACTGATCGATGGGTGCGTACCCTGGCTGTTTTTGGATTGTCGTTGTGTTTTCTGGTGATTATTTATTACAGCCTCACCCGTGGCGACTGGCTTAATGGATTGCTTGCCGGTGTTACTCTTGCTATGGCAACACTCCCTGAAGAGCTGCCTGTTGTCCTGACCATTTTTCTTGCCATGGGAGCCTGGCGCATTGCAAGAAAACAGGTTCTTACCCGTCGTATGCCGGCCATCGAAACACTGGGTTCTTCAACGGTGCTTTGTGTGGACAAGACCGGTACGCTTACCATGAATCGCATGACAGTCAGCAAGCTCTTTGCAGGCGGAGAGCTTCTTGATGTTGATACTGTTTCACATAACTCCATGCCGGAAGAATTTCATGAACTTCTGGAATTCAGCATTCTGGCAGGTCAGCTTGATCCTTTTGACCCGATGGAAAAAGCCATCAAAAAGACTGGAGATGATTATCTGACAGAGACGGAACATTTGCACAAGGACTGGGAGCTGGTTCATGAATACGCCTTGTCAAAAGAGCTGCTCTCACTTTCCCGTGTCTGGAAATCGGCGGAAAAGGAACATTATACTATTGCAGCCAAAGGTGCTCCTGAAGCAATTATCGAACTCTGTCATTTTGATGAACCTGCGAGAGCAGAACTTTTTACTCATGTCGCTGAAATGGCTGATTGTGGGTTGCGGGTATTGGGCGTGGCAAGGGCATTTTTTCAGGAACCGGTGTTACCAAATGCACAGGGAGACTTTGTTTTCGAATTTCTTGGTTTAATAGGCCTTTCTGACCCGGTGCGTCCGACTGTTCCTTCAGCCATTGCGGAATGTTATAGCGCTGGAGTTCGAGTGGTGATGATCACCGGTGATTTTCCTGGTACGGCATGCAATATTGCCCGGCAGACAGGGCTGAAAAAAGCTGATGTGTGTCTTACTGGTCCGGAACTGCAGTATATGAAGGACCGTGAACTGCAGGAGAAGATCAATGATGTAAATATTTTTGCGAGGGTTGTACCGGAGCAGAAATTGCGACTGGTTAATGCGTTCAAGGCTAACGGGGAAATTGTCGCCATGACAGGTGACGGGGTGAATGATGCACCTGCGCTGAAAGCGGCCAACATTGGCATTGCTATGGGCGGACGTGGAACGGATGTTGCCCGTGAGTCGGCGTCCCTGGTCTTGCTTGATGATGATTTTTCCTCAATTGTGCAGGCCATCAGGCTGGGTCGAAGAATTTTTGATAATATCAGAAAAGCCATTGCCTATATTTTTGCGATCCATGTCCCCATTGCAGGGATGTCGCTCTTTCCGGTGCTTTTTCAATGGCCGCTGCTCCTGCTGCCGGCGCATATCGCATTTTTACAACTCATCATTGATCCTGCTTGCTCAATCGTCTTTGAAGCTGAGGGAGAAGAAGCTGATGTTATGAATCGTCCCCCCCGGAACTCCAGGGAGCCTTTATTTTCTAGAAAGACTGTTCTGCTCAGCCTGATGCAGGGAGTTATTGTGCTTATTGTTATTATGAGTGTTTTCTGGTTTGCCCGTTCAAGAGGAGCTGACGCGCATGAACTTCGCGCAATGACCTTTACGACGCTGATGATTTCCAATCTTGGTTTGATTCTGACTAACCGCTCCTGGAGCCGTAAGTCGGCAGGAACTATGCGCTCTTCCAATACAGCATTGTTCCCGGTGATCGCCGGAGCCATACTCTTTTTGGGAGTTGTGCTGTATGTTCCTTTTTTTGTTCATCTTTTCAGGTTTTCATCATTGCATCTCCCTGATGTTCTGCTTTGTCTCTCTGCAGGGCTCGGAAGTGTTCTCTGGTTTGAAGGGTTAAAGTGGCTTGGAGCGTACGGACTCTGGAACAACAGCAGAAACTGACTTTAATCGGCAATGCGTGCCTTCAGAAGGAGTGGCAGGTGATCAGAATACCCTCCTTTATATTTCCTTTTTTCGTATGTCGCATAAGGCTTTTTCCCCGATTCGTCCAGCAGCCGGGAAAAGGCGAAGCAGCGGAATGCGTTGTCTGGTGCAAAGAATCCTTTGTTATCAAGCATGCCTGCGCTGAGGAGGATCTGGTCGATCTGCTGCCAGTGGTTGTTGTAGAAGTAGCTGCCGATTCCCTTGTAACCGCTCCAGCAATTGTAGAGAAGGGTGTTGCTGTGTGCCTTGACGTTTGCTGTATCGAAGGACGAACCAAGAACCTGTTTTATTGAGCGGTCGTCTGGTTCATCGTTGAAGTCGCCCATGACAATAATATCTGCTTTCGGGTTGCCGACAAGCAGGCTGTCAACAATGTGTCGGGTGACCTTTGCGGCGGCAAGTCGTTTTGGTTCGCTCCAGCCGGTATCGAAAGCGCGTGATGGCCAGTGGTTCAGAATAACGTGAAACGGGTGCCCGGCAGCGGAAAACCCGGCGACAATGATTTTTCTTGTCTGCCGGGCAAGAGGAACAGAGTAAGCTTTCGATACTGTTGGGCGGAGCGTTTGCGGATTGTAGCCAAGGCCGATATCGATGCCCCTCGGGTCTGATGACTCAAAATAAATGCTTTTGTACCTGACCTCTTGAATCCCGGAAAGCGTTTCATCAAAGACTTTGCGGTTCTCCACTTCCGCAAACGCTAAAATGTCGGGATATTTCCGGTAGTCAGGGTGCGCCGCTACTGCCGTGAGAAGGTGGCGGATTCGCATCTCTTTGAGAAGAAGTTTTTTTTCTGTCCACTGCAGTTTTCCTTCCGGGGTGAAGTCGTCATCGTCAGTTAACGGGTCATTCTGTGGATCAAAAAGATTTTCAACGTTCCACCACAGGAAAAGTACGCTTTTTCCCGGTTTTTGATTCCCGGCGGCAGGATGGAAGATCAAGGATGCCGAGCTGAGGAGGAGAAAAAAGTAACAGAGTATTTTTCGCATAACCTCTTTCTATGTAATTTTTTTTCTTTACCATAATGATTATGTAACTTAATCGGGATTTTGCTGCTATCAATATTTTTTATTATCAAACGATCCGGAAAGCATTATGACCCACAAGAGTGATGTCAAAGAACGGGCGAAAGATATCCTCGATGAAACCCTTGACAGGGAGGCGGTTATTGTGTTGGCAAGGATTTCCGAAGAGATGC
>CAIYWF010000150.1 GCA_903929845.1 uncultured Chlorobiaceae bacterium
CATTGAGTTCCGCCTTTAACTGGTCGCGCTGTTTGATGATACAGATTTCAGGTTTGAAGTGGGCCAGCTCAATGGCAAAGTCAAGAAGCCGTTTGTAGTCAATAATCTTGGTGTGTTCAATGCCGCATGATGCTGAAATGATGACTTTCGGCTTACAGTCGTCAATTCTTATGGCAAGTTCGTGAGAAGCAAATCCTCCGAAGACCACAGAATGGATAGCGCCGATTCTTGCACAGGCAAGCATGGCAACCATAGCCTCAGGAATCATCGGCATATAAATAATAACACGATCACCCTTGCGCACGCCCCTTGACTGAAGCGCACCAGCAAAGAGTGCAACGATATCACGGAACTCACGATAAGTATAGCGTTGCTTTGTGCCGGTTACCGGACTGTCGTAGATGACAGCTAACTGGTTGCCGCGTCCTTCATCAACATGACGGTCAAGTGCATTATAGCAGGTGTTGGTAATTCCTCCGGCAAACCATCGGTAAAACGGTGGATTGCTTGTGTCCAGAACCTGATTCCATTTTTTGTACCAGTGAAGCTTTTCTGCGGCTTCTCCCCAGAATGCTTCCGGGTTCTCAATTGAGTGTTGATAAACGGTGTTAAAGGACTGCGGCATACGAATGACCCCCTGAAAAAAAATGTTAATAAAAAATAAGGGAGGACGGACAATTATAAACCAAAGAGCTTAAGGGGGAATGTTAACAAAAAATACGCAGTAGAGCAATGAACATTTATCAGGTAAGTGGTTTCAGCCGAAGGAAAAGATGAAATAATTCTTCAATCGAGAGCGCTTCAGCCCGAAGTTTCAGAGTATGGCTTTCAACAGACTCAAGGTTATAGCTTTCCTTGAGATTGTTCAGCAGAGTTTTTCGGCGCTGGCGAAAAGCGGTGCGGACAAATCGGCGGAACCCGGGGGCATCCTCCACTGGGTCATTTTGTTTTGGTGTCATTCTTATAACCGCGCTGTCTACACCCGGCTGAGGGCGAAAGACCTTGCGCCCAACCTTGAAAAGGTAATCAACATCACAGAATGCCTGCATCTGCACAGCAAGAATGCCATAATCTTTTGTGGAAGGCTTTGCGACGATTCTCATAGCCACTTCATGCTGCATCATCAGGGTTGCCGATAAAAAAAAGCGGCGCTGTTCAAGAAGTTTGAAAAGAATGGGGGTGGTGATAGAGTAGGGAATATTGCCAAGTATTCTCAGCGGCTGCTCTCTTGCAAGCAATTCAAGGTCAGTGTCGAGAAAATCACCTTCCAGAAGGTTAAGTTGCGGGTACTCCGTTCTTATGAATTCAGCAAGCTTCGGATCTTTTTCAACAACAGTGAATATTGGATTGCACGTTAAGATCTCTTTTGTCAGTGCGCCGAAACCCGGGCCAATTTCAAGAATGTTGTCCAGGGGGCCTGCACCTGAAGCAATTACTATTTTTCTTGTGATATTGCGGTCGGTCAGAAAGTTTTGACCTAATTTTTTTTTCACCGCGATTTCAGTATCCTTATATTCAACTTTTGTCATGAGAGCTGGAATTATTTCAGTACCATAGCCGGATGAAAGTACCTTTTATAATTTAAGTTATTCTGGAAGTAATGGAAGACAATAACATCGTGGCTGCGGCTGCGCAATA
>CAIYWF010000151.1 GCA_903929845.1 uncultured Chlorobiaceae bacterium
ATTGGTGTTATACGCGATGGTAAGGCTGCGCTCGGAAGTGATGGCCAGATGACACTTGGCAATACGGTTGTAAAGCATTCAACCAGAAAGATCCGGAGGTTATATCAGGGAAAGCTTGTTGCCGGTTTTGCGGGAGCAACCGCAGATGCCTTGACCCTGCTTGACCGCTTTGATACGAAGCTTGAGGCCTATAATGGCAAGCTCGACCGGGCGGCTGTGGAGCTTGCCAAAGACTGGAGAACCGACAAGTATCTCCGCCGTCTTGAGGCGATGCTTGCCATTGTCAGTAACGACAAGGCGCTGATTATTTCGGGAACCGGTGATGTCATTGAACCGGAGGATGGTATCGTTGCGATTGGCAGCGGAAGTATGTATGCGCTGGCAGCAGCCCGATCACTCATGAAACACACCTCTCTTTCTGCAAAGGAGATTGTGTTTGAGAGTTTGAAGATCGCTGCCGATATCTGTATTTATACAAACGATCATATTATAGTTGAAGAGGTTTGAACGAGGCATCGGCGCTTTGCATTCAGGGTCTGCCGGGTTGCAGATCTTGAGCAGTTTTTTGTAATCTACAATTCATTGCAGGGATATGAGTACTAAAAGTTCTATTGCTGAGAGTAATTTGACTCCGAACCAGATTGTCTCGCAGCTCGATAAATATATTATTGGCCAGAAGGATGCGAAAAAATCTGTCGCCATTGCCTTGCGCAACAGGCTGCGCCGTCAGAATGTGAGTGATGAGCTTCGCGATGAGATTATGCCCAATAACATCATCATGATTGGGCCGACCGGCGTTGGTAAAACTGAAATTGCCCGCAGGCTTGCCAAACTGGCAAGGGCTCCGTTTGTGAAGGTTGAAGCTTCAAAGTTTACTGAAGTGGGATATGTCGGGCGGGATGTGGAGTCGATGATCCGTGACCTTGTCGATCAGTCGGTGGCTATGGTGAGAAGCGAGCGTTCCGAAGAGGTTCGCGAAAAGGCTGCGCTCCTTGTTGAAGAACGTCTGCTTGATATTCTTCTTCCTCCGGTTGCTTCTTCGCATGATTCTGGTAATGAGGAGAGTGGTGACGAAGAGGGGAACGAGACGCCAGCATCTGATCACCAGGATAAATCACTCGAGCTTAACCGCCGCAGTCGCAAGAAGATGCTGGAACGTCTCCGCAATGGCAAGCTTGAGGATCGTCAGATTGAGATGGATATTTCCGGTGATTCGCCAGGCGGGATGATGCAGGTTTTCGGCCCTCTCGGGCAGATGGAGGAGATCGGTGGGATTATGCAGGATCTTATGAGCGGACTTCCACGGAAAAAGAAAAAAAGAAGGGTGTCGATTGCTGAAGCGCGCAAGCTTCTTGAGCAGGAAGAGGTGCAGAAGCTTATTGATATGGAGAGCGTTGTCAAGGAGGCGATCAACAAGGTCGAGCAGTCCGGAATTGTCTTTATTGATGAGATTGATAAAATAGCCTCACCCTCTACGGGAGCTGGCGGCAAGGGGCCGGATGTCAGTCGTGAGGGGGTGCAGCGTGATCTTCTTCCTATTGTTGAAGGTTCCAATGTTGCGACCAAACATGGCATGGTGAAGACCGACCATGTGCTCTTTATCGCTTCAGGTGCCTTTCATGTGGCAAAGCCTTCAGATCTTATTCCTGAGTTGCAGGGCCGTTTTCCAATCAGGGTTGAACTGAAAAGCCTGACTGAAGAGGATTTCTATTTGATTCTTACACAGCCGGATAATGCTCTTATCAAGCAGTATTCAGCGCTTCTCGGAACAGAAGGTGTTGATTTGACCTTCAGTGAAGGGGCTATCCGCGAGATTGCCAGAATTGCTGCAAAAGTCAATGAAAGTGTTGAAAATATCGGCGCGAGAAGACTTCACACTATCATGACCAATCTTCTTGAGGAGCTGATGTTCAATATTCCTGAGAACTTTTCTGATGACCGGGTGGAGATTGACGAGACCATGGTGAAGGAGAAGCTGAACCATGTGGTGGCAGACCGCGATCTCAGCCAGTATATTCTTTAAAAGCCCCGTAGGGGCCACATATTGGTAGCCTTTACGAATTCTTGCCATAAACGAATCGAGGATGAGCGTCATGACAATACTTGTTCTTAACGGGCCGAACCTTTCCCGGCTTGGAAAGCGTGAGCCGGAAGTGTACGGCTATAGAACTCTTGATGATATAAACCTCGAACTTAAGGAGAGTTTTCCGGAACTCTCCATTGAGTTTTTTCAGTCTGAAGATGAGGGCGCGTTACTGGAAAAACTCTTTCATATAGAAGACAAGGGAGGATATACCGGCGTTGTGCTGAACGCAGGAGCGCTCACTCACTACTCTATTGCTCTGCGCGATGCTATCAGTGCCGTCACTATTCCTGTTGTGGAGGTTCATCTTTCAAACATCTATGCCCGCGAGGAGTTTCGACGCACATCGGTGATTTCAGAAGTTTGTGTCGGAGTGATCAGTGGCTTCGGAGCGAACAGCTATCATCTTGGCATCAGAGCTCTTCTGGGCATTGTCGGCAACAATCAGTTGTAGCCTGTTTTTTTATTCTTTAGAATATTTTTTCAGGAGTTTGCGCATCTCCTCAATGCGTCTTCGATCACTTTCTATGCGAATGGGCTGGTTAAGAGCGGTTGTCATCAGGCTGATGGCTTCCTCCCGGTTATCGTTCTTGATACAGATGAGGGCAAGTTCATGGTAATTCCTGATGATTCCTGGATCAATACTGATTGCTTTTCTGAATGCTTGTTCGGCCAGTTCATAATCTCCCTCTGGAACGTTGCCAATGAAGGCGTTGCCTACCATTCTTCTGAACCATCCGATACTGGCAGCTTCACGATAATAAGAGCCCAGCATGGAAAGTGCAGTTTCGTCGTTAGGGTTTAATCGTAGAGCGGTATCAAGTTCTCTTTTAATTTCCCGTGCCCGCTTTAATTTTTCCTTTGTGCCGACGTTGTCTGCCATCATCCCGAGCGATGCAGCAAGCCAGGTGTGTCCTTTTCCATTGGTGCTGTCAATACTTATCGTGGTGCGGGCATATTCCTCTGCCTTTCGGTAATGTTGCAGCCGGATATCGTTTTTTTCATGAGGTAGAGATTCGCCAAGACTTACCTGCAGCCGGGCAAGTTTCCAGTAAACCTCAACGTTTTCGGGATTTTTTTGTAGTGACAGGGTGTAGATCGAATCGGCTTTAGGGTAGTTCATCTTCCATAACTCCTTGTCAGCAAGATCAATCAGCGCTCTGGTTTGTTTTTTCCCTGCGGCTTTTGCCTGATGAGAGGGGTAGGGTATCGTCAGTGAAAAGGCAAGAAATAAGTATATCCAGAGATGGTAGAAGCAGGGGCGATGTGGAGTTGTCAGCATTTTTTTATTTGAACCAGATTGCATCCGGGTATTTGTGGTGAAGATGTTTGTCAAACCCGAGCCAGTGGCCTGATGGAAGCATCATCATCATTATGGCAAATGCCATGAATGGAGGTAGGGTAAAGTTGAAATAGCCGCCCGCAGCAAAATTAAGCACCATGAAGAGCGCAAATGCGGCATTAAATCGTACCGCAACGCCGAAAACAAGTCCGAGACCGATGATGAGCTCTCCGATGGTAACGATCCATGCGATCGGCAGTGCCAAAGGTATGGCAAAGTGTTCAAGGTAGCTTGCCTGAAAGGAGTTTGCAGGGAGTTCAGCAAGTCGTTTGATGAAAAATCCCTGCATGAGGTCGCTCCATAACCACCCTTTTACCAGCTTGTGCCAGAAACCGTAAAGAAAAAAAGCAGCAAAGAGATATCGTCCAAGCAGAAAAAGAATAATTCCGATTTTTCTGAAAAGAGGATTGTTCATTGCCACCCTGTTATAGTCCATTACGTTTAAAGATAATATCAACACTTTTTTTCAGTTTGCCAAGAATCGTCTCAGCGCTGAAGAGCCGGGCGATATCATCAGCATCAAGATAGTTCAGCAACTCTTCATCTTTCAGAAGCAGGTCACGCAGGTGCACCTTGGTTGACCAGCTCTCCATGGCGTTGCGCTGCACCAGCTTGTAGGCCACTTCTCGGGTCAGTCCTTTCGCAGTGAGCGCAAGTAGCACTGTTTGTGAGGTGGTAAGGCCGTAGGATGAGTTGAAGTTCTCCTCCATCCTCTCAGGATAGACAAGCAGGGTATCGAGCGCGTCACTGAAGGTGCGCATCATGTAGCAGAGCGCTGTTGTTGAGTCTGGCATGATAATGCGCTCAACCGATGAGTGAGAGATATCGCGTTCATGCCAGAGCGCCACATTTTCCATGGCGGCCAGTGAATTGGAGCGGACGACACGGGCAAGTCCGGTCAGGCGTTCGAAGGTGATCGGGTTGCGTTTGTGGGGCATGGCGGAGCTTCCTTTCTGCCCTTTGCTGAAAAACTCTTCTGCTTCTCGAACCTCTGTCCGTTGCAGGTGGCGCAGTTCAACCGAGAACTTTTCGATGGAGGATGCGATGATGGCAAGCGTTGTGGCATATTCAGCGTGCCGGTCGCGCTGGAGAATCTGCGTCGAAATGGATGATGGGGTCAAGCCAAGTTTTTGGCATACTGCGGCTTCGATGTCGGGCGACAGGTGCTGATAGGTGCCGACTGCACCTGAGATTTTACCGACAGAGATTGTCGCGACAGCCTTTTTCATCCGTTCGAGGTTACGGAGCATCTCCTGATGCCAGAGCAGCAGCTTCAGGCCAAAGGTGGTTGGCTCGGCATGAATACCGTGGGTTCTGCCCATTTCAAGCGTGTACTTGAACTCCATCGCCCTTTTTCCAAGTACCTCAATAAGACGTTCAATATCGGCGACAAGAATTTTACCGGCATCGCGCATCTGCATGGCGAGCGACGTATCGCCAACATCCGATGAGGTGAGCCCTTCGTGAATATAACGCGATTCAGGCCCTACGTTATTGGCCACATTGGTCAAAAAGGCAATAACGTCGTGCTTCGTCTCCTTCTCAATTTCAAGAATCTCAGCAACGTTGAAGGTTGCCTTTTCTTTGATGACAGCAAGCGCCTCAGCAGGCACAATCCCCGCCTCCATACGTGCTTCGACTGCGGCAATTTCAAGCTGCAGCCAACGCTGGAATTTGGCCTCTTCTGTCCAGATTGCGGAAATATCTTTTGGGGAATAACGTGGAATCACTTGAAAAATCAGTTTAGTGAGTTGTTGAAAAGTTGTTCAATATAACGACCGGAATCATCAAACTTCATGGTTTTTCGGAATTTGTCATTTCTTGATAGATCTGTCGGATATAGTTGAGAGCAGCATCGCGGTCATAAGGGATGAGTCCGTCAATGACAGCATTTTCCATCCTTTTTTTGATCATTCCTACAGTTTTTCCTTCAGGCAGTCCGAGGAGCTCCATGATATCTTCGCCACTGACAGGGGGGCGCCATTTGGCAAGCTGGTCTTTTTCGCCAACTTCAGCAATTTTTTCTTCAACATGATTGAAATTGCTCCTGATCCGGGATACTTTTCGCGGATTTTTGCTGGTTACGTCGGCTTTGCAAAGGTTCATGAGATCCTGCAGATCTTCTCCGGCATCAAACATGAGGCGTCGAATGGCTGAATCGCTGATCTCCTCTTTCGACAAGGGGATCGGTCGGTGGTGCAGACGGACCATTTTCTGGACATAGGCAAGTGGATCGAGCGGCCAGCGCATCTCCCTGAAAATTTTTGCAACGATTTTTATACCAACCGCATCGTGACCGTGGAATGTCCAGCCAGCACTTTTCGTGAAGCGCTTTGTTGCCGGTTTTGCAATATCGTGCAGAAGCGCGGCAACTCTCAGCCAAAGGTTGCCGGAGTATGCAGCAATATTGTCGATCACCTGAAACGTGTGGAAGAGGGTATCCTTGTGCCCCATGCCATCAACCTGTTCTATTCCGGCCATGGCAGCAACTTCGGGCATAATCTCCTTCAGCAATCCTGTTTCGTAGAGAATAATCAGTCCTTTCGAGGGGCGCGGGGCAAGCATGATTTTGAAAAACTCATGACTGATTCTCTCGATTGAAACAATACGGACCCTTTCGTGTATGGCTTTCATGGCATCAATTACTTCAGGAAACAACGTGAAGTCAAGCTGGGCAGCAAACCTTGCTGCCCGCATCATGCGCAGCGGATCATCGGAAAAAGTCTGTACTGGATTAAGAGGCGTTCTCAGGATTCCTGCCTTGAGATCTTCAATCCCGTTGAAGAGGTCGATGATCTGGTTTCGTCCTTCGTTGTTGAGTACGAGGGCCAGCGCGTTGATGGTAAAATCCCGTCGTGAAAGATCGTCGTCAAGCGTCCCGATGAGTGTGACCGGTTTTCTTGAATCTGCGTTATAGGACTCTTTGCGGGCGCCGACAAGTTCAACTTTAAAGGTGCCCAGGATGGGGTCGCAAAGTTCAAGCTGTGCTGTGCGGAATCGTTCAAAAAGCACAAAATTTCTGCCGTGCAGTTCTTCGTGTACGTTTTTTGCGAAAGGGACCGGGTCGCCGATGATCATAATATCGATATCGGTGCAAGGCCGCTGCATGAGCATGTCGCGAACATAGCCTCCAACAAGGTAACAGCCCATGCCGTCCCTGTCGGCAAGGTCGCCGATATGATAGAGGATTTCGGGTATGTTCTGTGGTGAGAGTGTTGTCATTACTTATGCACCCGGCGATGGTCAGTCATTCAAGTAAAGCTGCGTTGGCGGAAATTTCGGCAGTGATTTGACCTGCAACCATAATGGCCCTTCGTCCGTCTGATGAGCTGACAGCCATAGGGGTATTGTCTCTGACGGCGTTGATAAAATGTTCAAGTTCGTCGCGCAGTGCATTTATTTTCGGAACTTCCGGATGGATATAATCCAGCACCATCCCCTTCATGGCTTCTTGAATTTCACCAAACTGCTCAAGTATTTTTCGAGCAGCAAAAGATTTCAGCGGGTTTTTTGATGACGCCTCTTCCGGCTTGACGAGTCTGTAGATATCTGATTTTCCGGTGGTCAGGTCAAGTGATGCATAACTTTTCGGATCAGCACAAAAAAAACGAAGCTTGCGTATCCTGCTCCGGCTGAGACGGCTTGCAGTAACGTTAGCCGTAGCGCCGTTGACAAAATCAATTCTGGCGGTTGCCATGTCGAGCTCGTTGGAGAAGACTTTGACTCCTGAAGCTGCAATGTGCTTTATGTTGGACGGTATGAGGGAGAGGACAAGGTCAATGTCGTGGATCATGAGGTCAAGCACCACGGAAACATCGGTAACCCTTTTTGAAAAGCCGGTTAATCGTTCGGCCTGTATGTAGATTGGCTGGCCGATATAAGCTTCAACAGCTCGCAGTGCAGGGTTGAAGCGTTCAATATGGCCAACCTGGATGCGTACCTTGTTTTCCGCCTCAAGCCGTATAAGTTCATCGGCCTCTTCAACCGTTGTGGTTATGGGCTTTTCAATGAAGAGGTGCAACCCCTCCTTTAGAAGGGTGCAGGCAATGTTGTAGTGTGAGCTTGTCGTCGTTGCAAGCACTGCAGCATCACAAACTTTTGCGAGCAGTTCAAGCGAGCCGAAGCAGTTGACATTGTATTTTTTAGCCATCTCTTCAGCACGGACGCTGTCGAGATCATAAATGCCTGCAAATTGAAGATCAGGCGATTCCAGCGCGATTTCTGTAAGGAGTTTTGTGTGAAACTCTCCGAGCTTGCCGACTCCAATAACCCCAATATTCATAGATGTCTCTCCTGTATCAATAAGGTTTCTGGATCAGCTTCGTTAGTAATTGGCCACTTCCGTCGGGGTGTCAAGGGCTTCAATTCTGTACTTGAAAAGGCTCAGTGCAATAAGAGCTCCGGCAACAGTCAAAATGCCTGCGACAATATAGGGCGCATGAAAGTTCATGCCGTAGAGTATACTTCCAAAGAATGGGCCCATGATACGGGCAAAAGAGTTGACTGACTGTGAGAGTCCGAGAATCTGGCCTTGCTGCTGCTTATAGCTGTACAGTGAAATCATGGAAAGGTTAATTGGCGCAACCAGACTGGTGCCAACAGCAAAAAAGAAAAGGATAAACAGACCAACGGTAAAGAGTTCGTTCTTTGGCGCAAAAGGAACAAAAAAGACCCCGACAAAGGTAAAAATATGTCCCCAAAGGAAGAGCTTATGCTCGCCCAGTTGTTTGATGAGTGTCCTTATAAGACCTCCCTGTATAACAACTGACCACACCCCTACATAAGCAAAGAGGTAGCCAATCTGCTCGTCAGTAGCCTTGAAATACTCTTTCCAGAGCAGAATGGATGCGATCTGTGTGTTAACAATAGCAAAAGTATAAATGTAGTTGGCAATCATGAGAAGAGCAAGAGGGCGTGAGCTGAAGACCAGTTTAAGTCCTTCACCATACTCTCTTGTTTTTTTGCCAAGAAACAGAAATACTGATCGCCGGGGTTCGTTGTTGTCGGTCTGCTTTTTCAGAAAGCCGAACGCAATTTTCTGTGCATTCTTGTTTGACTCGGGAAGCAGGAAGATGGCAAGAATAAAATCGAGAGTGATCAGCGCAGCGGAGACATATCCTACTGTCTGAATACCATAGTTATGCTTGAGAACTCCTCCGACGAGCGGGCCAATGATAAAGCCGATGCCAAAAGCGGCTCCGATCATTCCCATTGCCCCGGAGCGGCTTTTGCTGTCGGTAACATCGGTGATATAGGCCTGGGCTGCCGCAATGTTGGCCGATCCGATACCGGAAAGTCCTCGTGCGAAAATAAGCAGCGGAATGGTGGCGGCCTGTGCGAAAACCAGATAGGAGACTGCGGTGATAAATATACTGATCAGCATGACTGGTCGTCGGCCGATCTTGTCGCTCAGCTTGCCCCAGAGAGGGGAAAAGATAAATTGCATGATGGAAAAAATCGCAGCAATCAGTCCGATCATAAACGGATTTGCACCGAGATCCTTGGCGTAGGTCGGCAAAAGCGGCAGTACAATGCCGAACCCGATCAGATCCAGTAAAACCGTCAGAAGTAAAATGAACAGAGGGGAGCGCTTCATGCCTGCATAACGTTTTGTTCTGCTAAAGCCACAAAGATAAAAAAATTAACGCCGATTCTGATAGGGATTGCCAAAAAATCAGAAGGCTGGCTTTTCAAAGTGGCAAAGCTTAACAACCCATTATCAGCACTGAAAGAAAAACGGTAAAGCGTGATTATCCTTTCATGACCACACTCTACTTTGGTCTCAATGCTTCAACAGGGTCGAGATTTGCAGCTTTCCATGCCGGAAAAAGCCCAAAAGTTATACCGATTCCTGAACAGACAATCATCGAAACGGTTATCCATATCCATGGAAATATTGGAGGCAGATTGAATTGCAAGGCTACTATATTGCCAATCGTGATGCCAACAGTAATGCCAATAAGGCCACCGGCGAGGGAGAGAAAAAGTGATTCAAAGAGGAACTGGTGAAGAATTATTCTTCGGGGAGCCCCGACAGATTTTCTGATTCCGATCTCCCTGGTTCTTTCTGTGACGCTGACCAGCATGATGTTCATAATGCCAACCCCCGCCGTTAGCAGGGCCATAAAGCTGATGATAAAAGCACCTGTACTGATGGCCCGCTGGATATCTCTGAATGAGTCAATGAGTGATTCATTTGTTCTGATCTCGAAATCATTTGCATCCTTGACCGTAAGGCCTCTCGCAAGTCTCATTGCTCCGATTGCCCGGTCGATTGCAGATGGATAATCTTTGCGTGAAAGTGCTTCGACTGTAAGAGAGAGGCTGCTTTTTTCGTTGATATGATCAAGGTATCGTGTGATGGGGATGAGCACAAAATTATCCTGACTTTGACCGAACGCCGCCCCTTTTTTGTTAAAGACACCAGCAACGGTATAGACCTCTCCGTTTACCTTGATAAATTTGTTTTGCGGGTTGTCGCCTGAAGGAAAAAGTGTTGCGGCAACTTCGCTTCCAAGGATGGCTGTATTTCTTGCAGACCGGATATCTCCCGTGGAGAGATTCCGACCGGATGCTACGGTATAGCCATTTGATGCTGAAAAGTTCTCATCACCACCGGTCATGGTAACATCCGGGTTGGTGGTAAGGTTTGCATATTTTGCCTGATTGGCCATACTTGAGATGATAAAGCCGATCGTGCGGGCTTTTGTTTCCATAATTTTCCGGAAAAACAGCGCCTGCTTGTAGGTGATATCTTTCCTGTTCGCAAGAAGGTTTCGGCTGTGGCCGCTTCCGAAAACAGTGGCAGGATTTTTTTGTATCTGGAAGGTGTTTGCTCCGAGGCTTGTCAGGCCTGACTCGACGCTTTTGTCGATAGCATCAAGGGCGGTCATGACAGCAATGATGGAAAATACTCCCACAGCGACTCCCATGATGGTGAGCCACGAGCGAAGCTTGTTGACGGCGAGAGAATAGATCGCCTGTGTGATGGTTTCACGCAGCAGCATAACTACTCCTATTCATAACGCAGTGAGTCAGCCGGGTCAAGTTTCGAGGCCGTCACGGCCGGAGCGAGGCCCGAGATAATGCCTGTGATGACAGAAACAGCAAGACTTGCGATGACAAGGTCAAAAGAAAACTGTATCGGGAAATCAGGCACAATTTTTTCGATGGCAAAGGTGATGAAGAGTGCTGTTGCCAGTCCGATAGCCCCGCCGATAAGACATATCATCACCGATTCTATGAGGAACTGCAACAAGATGGTTTGTCGTCTGGCTCCAAGGGCTTTGCGGAGTCCGATCTCTCTGGTGCGTTCTTTCACGCTGACAAAAGTGATGTTCATGATGCCGATAGCGCCGACAAAGAGTGACATTCCGGTAATGAAGATTCCCGCCACGGCAATACCGTTTTTGATAGGGTCAAGCTGGCTTTTGAATGCTTGCTGTTCGTTGATTGAAAAGTCCTCCTCTTTTCCCGGAGCGATTCTTCGGATCCTTCTCATCAGTCCGAGCAGCTCCTCTTTGGCCTGTTCAACGTGCGTCTGGTTCTTGATTTTTACTCTTATCGTTATGAACATTTTCTTTCCATAAGCCTTTTCAAAAGCGCCGATAGGCATAATGATCTGATTGTCGAAACTGAACAGCCCGAGAAACTTCCCCTGTTTTTTGAAGATTCCGATAATCCGGAATTTTCGATTTTTGATCTGGATCGATTTGCCGAGAGCAGGCTCATTGGGAAAGAGTCCGACGGCAATATCGTCACCGATGACACAGACCATTTCATTTCTGACAGACTCACCTGGCGTAAAGAATCTGCCTGATGAGAGATTGCCGGAAGCGGTCTGAAGGTAGTCATGGGTGGTGCCAAGAGAAAAGACCTGTTCGAGGGTTCGTTCCCTGTATTTTGCCGATGCTTGATACGTTGACATCTGCGGAACAGCTATACTCAGTTCCGAAAGAGCATTATTGGCCATAATCCTGTTAAGCTGATCAGCATACTCTGTTTTCAGGTCAGGACGGTTTCTGTATCGCCACCATTGGCCCATAGTGCTCCATGATGATTTTTGCACATAGATAACGTCATAGCCCAGCATCGCAAGGCTTTTATCAAATCCTCTGTCGATACCGTTTATCGCAGTACCCATCATGGTAATGGCAACAATGCCAATAATGACACCGAGTGCGGTGAGAAATGATCGTGTTTTGTTAGCTTTGATCTGGTAAAGAGCCATTTTCAGGCTCTCTCCGGTCTCATACCGGAACTGCCTGTAAGACAACTTCATTGCATGGTGTCGCTTTCAATTTTTCCATCCCGAAGACGAATGACTCTGCGGGTGTAGCGGGAAATATCCTCTTCATGAGTAATCAGGATGATGGTGTTGCCTGCTTCAGAAAGCGCTCCAAAGATATTCATGATATCTCGGCTTGTTGCGGTATCCAGATTACCTGTTGGTTCGTCGGCAAGAATTATTGAAGGCTTGTTGATGAGCGCTCTTGCAATGGCCACCCGTTGAATCTGTCCACCCGAAAGTTCAGATGGTTTATGCATGATCCGTTCTCCGAGTCCTACCTTTACAAGGGCCTCTGCAGCGCGTTCTTCCCGTTCTTCTGGAGGCACTCCGGCATAGATCAACGGGAGTTCGACATTGCGCAGACAGTTAAGGCGGGGAAGCAGATTGAAGGTCTGAAAGACAAATCCGATTTCCTTGTTTCTGATGCGCGCAAGTTCATCATCGTCCATTTCGGCCACATTCTGATTATTCAGTTCATACTTTCCAGAGGTCGGGGTATCAAGACACCCGATAATATTCATGAGAGTTGATTTTCCACTGCCCGATGGTCCCATGATTGCTGCATAGTCGTTCAGCTTGAAATCAAGGTTGATTGAGTCCAGAGCCCGTACGACCTGATCACCCATTTCATAGAACTTGCAGAGCGACTGCATGTTGATGATATCTTTGGTCTGCATGAGAGTATTAATGTTTCGATGGTTTGACCATGCAGCCATTCTTGAGGTCAGTGGTAATGGCGGTGTAACTTCCTGAAACAACTTCTTCTCCTTTTCTGAGGCCATCTTTGACAATGATATGGGTATTGTCGGTAGTTCCGGTTTTTACTGGCCGAAACCATGCCCGGCCTGATTTGATGACAAATACTCCCTGTCGACCTTCAATTGCTTTACTTGGGGAGGCAATGGTTACGATATTATTTTCAGGTTTTGGAGTAACTGTCGGTTCAGAGGTTCCTCTTATAGTAACACTTTGAATAGGGACGACAAGGGCATTATTGACTCGTTCTGACTCAATATCCGCTGTTGCACTCATGCCTGGTTTCAGCAGGCGTTCATGGTTGAAGATGCGGATCTTCACTGAAAAATTGGTCACCTCTTCTTGTGTTCCGGCTGCTTTGGAAATCGCCGAATTGGAAATTTCACGGACAATTCCTTTAAAAATCCGTTCTCCGAAAGCATCCACCGTGATGGAGACGGGATTGCCCGGTTTGACGTTGACAATGTCGTTTTCATTGACCTCAACTTCAACCTGCATACTGTCAAGATTTGCAAGACGCAACACTTCCGTACCGGGAAACTGTCCTGTACCGACAACGCGCTCTCCCAGCTTGCTGTTCAGCACGATGATGGAACCGTTGATGGGCGCTTGTACGACAGTTTTTTTCATCCTGTCCTGATTTTGCTGAAGCAGGCTTTTATTCTGTTCTATGGTATGAACCGATGCATTAAAGGTCGCCTGAGCTGCTTGTGAATTGGTTTTAGATGCTATATAGTCAGATTCGGAGATCAGTTTATCCTTGTACAGTAGCGATGCTTTGCGGAAATCATCATCTGCTTTGATTTTTTTTGATTTCGCCTCAAGGCTTTGCGATTTTGCGGAATTAAGCTGCGCAAGGCTTTGTACTACCTGATTGATATAAATATCCGGCTGAATTTTAAACAGCAGATCTCCTTTTTGTACAATCTGACCATCCTGCACAGGCAATTCGATAATTTCGCCCGAGACGTCCGGTGAAATGTTGAGTACAAGTTCCGGTTCAATTTTTCCCGTTGCAGTAACGATATGCACAACCTCTTTTATAAATGCTTTTTCAGTTGTTACCTCAACAGGTTTTTCACGAAACTTGAGAAGGGTTAAAATTACAGCAGTCCCGGTCAGTAGCACTGCAAGGGTTATCAAGACTGTTTTTTGTTTCAGAAAGGATGGTCGTTTGCTCATTGGTATAGTATACTGAATTCTGGTTGTTATGGTATTGGTACATTGCCCATTGTGAAATCAAGGACATTTTTTTGAAGTGCCAGATTATAGGTTGCCTGTGAAAGAGTTGAGCGGGCATTGAAAAGAGTGGCGCGGGCTGTGCTAAGTTCAATAAAGCTTGCAGCTCCGAGTTCATATTTTTTCTTGATGCCCTCAAAGGCAGAGTGGGCAGCCTTCAGGCTCACCTTGGCAGTTTCTATCTGCCTGAAGGCAGATGTGTACTCGCCAGCAGCCTGCTGAAGATCAATGACAATATTTCTTTTAAGATCGGTAACATCCAGCAACTTGTTCATCTGGTTGATTTTGGCTGATTCAACAGTATAGCGAGTCTGAAATCCGTCAAAAAGTGCCCAACTCATGTTCAGTGCGACAGAATAACCGATCGAATTGCCAAGCTGATCTGACAGTGGGGGATAGGAGTATTCAGTGGTTAATCCGTTGTATGTTTGCCGCATGTACTCAGTTCCTGCAGTGCTTGCGTTGAATTTCAGGTCAAGGCTTGGGTACCACTGGGCCCTCGCTTCGGTGATTTGCCATTTTGCACCCCTTGACTCAAGTTCTTTGCTTTTAAGATCGTTCCGCCGGTTCAGTGCAACAGCAACAAGGCTGTCGATGTCAGGTTTTACATAAGCCACCGTTTTCAGCTCATCCGGTGAGGATTCAAGGGTGATTTTTGTTCCCGGATCGATCTGCAGACGGCGCAGCAGCTCCAGTATACTTTGCTGCCAGCGGGTCTCTGCCTTGATGACCGACAGTCCGCTTTCAGCAACATCAGCCTGTTGCTGGTATTTGTCGATCATTGATTTCAGTCCCACCTGGAACTGCCGATCAGTGAGGGTCAGTTGATCTTGGGCGGCCAGAAGGTTTTCGCGTGAAATATCAAGAAGTTCATGATTCAGGAGTACCTGATAATAAGTCTGGGTGACATCGTAGGCAACATTCTCAAGCGCCCTTGACAGAGTGAAGCGGGCCGCCTGTTTATTGTCGAGAGATGATTGCAGTGCTGCGTAATCGTGGAAGCCATTAAAGAGATTCAGGGATGTTGTAAGGGTGAAATTAACCGATTCGTTTTCTGATTTTATTTTGAATGGCGACGTGGCAGGGTCGTATTGAGCATAGGTTTTACTGAGGTTATAGGGAATATAGCCTGCTGATACAGAAAGTCGGGGAAGAAAGCTGCCGTAACTTCTCAGGACATCGGCACCCTGGAGCTTAAGGTTGTATTCAGCTTTTTTTGCTGAAGTTGCATTTTTCAGTGCTATCTCAATGCAATTGGCAAGAGAGAGTTTATTTTCAGCCGTATCTGCGCTCAGACCAGTCAAGGGGTAAGCGAGAACATGCGCAACAATAAAAAGGAATAATAAAAATCTGGAAACCAAGATACTTGCACTAACCGTTTATAAATTCCACTACTGCCATTTCATGACATTACAATATACTCATTTATATAATCTGCAGATTGGCTAAATCGTTTCATTTAATAGAGTCTCATTTCGTTTTGTGCTTAGAGCCTGTCAAGGAGCAAATCAATCTGCAGTTGATATTGTTCAGCGTTCTGGGGTTTAAGCTGGATAAGATGCGTATAGATTTTTATGGCTTTTTTGTTGGCACCTTGTGCGGTGAAAAGATTTGCCAGGCTTTCGGTTGGCACGGCAATAGCAGTATCGTCCGAAAATGGCGTTTTTTGTTCAAGGATTGAGGTTGGATCGGCGTTTTCTGATGTTTTTGTCGGTTCAAAGTTCATGAGCGCTGCAGAAAGCTGTTCAAGCTCATCAGTGACGGGGTCAAATATTGCTGATGTGGAGTTTGGCAGCTCTGTTTTTATTGAACACTGAAGGTCAGCGAGCTCTTTCCATGCGACCTGATTTGCCGGGGCTATGGAGCAACATTTCCGCAGATATTCACCAGCAAGAGCGCATCGATTGAGGCCCACGAGTGCTTTTGCATAGAGCAGATGAAAAAGATAAGAGTTCGAAAACAGGTCGGAAAATGAATCAAGTTTATCAATACCTGCCTGAAACTCTTTTCTTGATATATCAAGCGAAACTTCTGCAAAAAAAAGGTATGGGTTCATCATCACAGGGGTTTCGTTTTCAGTGCAAGCTCAATCAGACGCACTGTAAGTTCCTGAAAAGGGATACCGACAGCACCCATGAGCCTTGGGTACATACTGATATCGGTGAATCCAGGAATAGTATTGACCTCGTTTAGGACAATATCTCCATTCTCTTCATCAACAAAAAAATCAATTCTTGACATGCCTCGACATCCCAGAGTCTTGTATGCTCTGAGTGCAGCCGCTCTTACTTTTTCCTGAAGGTCTATAGAAATGCGTGCTGGTATAAAATACTTTGCTGTATCGAAAATGTATTTATCCTGATAGTCATAGAACTCCTTGCCGGGCTCAATTTCACCGCATACGGAGGCTTGCGGTTGTTCATTGCCCAGCACAGCGATCTCGATTTCCCTTCCCTTGATTGTCTTTTCTACCAGAATCTTCCAGTCAAGTGAGCATGCATGTTGAAGGGCTTGAGAAAGATCTTTGCAACGATGCACTTTTGAGATTCCTATCGAAGAACCGAGATTGGCTGGTTTGATAAAAAACGGATACTCAAACTGCTTTTCAATCAAGGAGTGAGTTGTTTCAGGGTCTGCCTGATAATCGGCGCTGAAGAGTGTTATGGATGGTGCGACAGCAAGTCCTGCATCGGCAACACACAGTTTGGTGAGAGCCTTGTCCATGGTGAGGGCTGAGGCCAGGACGCCACATCCTGTATACGGAATTCCGCAGGTATCCAGAAAACCCTGGATGCGTCCGTCTTCTCCATAAGTTCCGTGAAGCACGAGAAAAGCCACTTCGATTCCCGCCGCTCTGAAATCAAGATCAAAAGGTTTCTGATTGTTCTGCTCAACCATATCTCGAAGTCTTGCTGTTGCGGCTTCAAGTGAAGATGTTCTTAAAAGAGCAGAGAGATTAAGCTTCAGGACGTCGTGAGCGATACCCTCGAAAAGCCAGTTTCCATCATGTGTGATATAGATCGGAAGAACCCTGTAGCGTTCAGTGTCGATGTTGGCCGCAATTGATTGAGCCGAGATGATTGATATTTCGTGTTCAGCGGACCTGCCTCCAAAAATGAGAGCAACAGAAATGGGTGACATGAGATGCTTTAGTGACGGTTGAAGGGGTGCATTTTTCATGAAAATACCGGTCTCGGAGAACATTTCCGTACACTATTTTGTTGCAAAATCCTTTTCAGCTATCTTGATCGAAATTTGCAAAGATGAAGACACTTTTTTCCAGGGTTTATTGTCTGGATTCCGGGTTGCATACCGGTGAAGAAAATATGGAGGTTGACCGGCGCCTTATGGCTTCATTCCTTGATGGCCGGTTTCAGGAGCAATATGGCTGCGACAGTTGTCTCTGGCGGTTTTATGCATGGCGGCCTTATGCTGTTACCCTGGGATACAATCAGGATGTTTCTGGTATTAACACGGACAAATGCCGCTCAGCAGGGATCGATGTTGTCAGAAGGCCGACTGGTGGCAGGGCCGTTTTTCATGCCGAAGAATTTACCTACAGTTTTTTTACTGAGTCATCGGAGCAGAATTCAGAGATATACCGGATGGTACATGAAGTGATCAAGCTTGCTCTTGAAAGTATTGGTATTCATGCAGAGTTCTGTCGTTCGACTCTTGCCCGCCAGCAGGGGGGAGGGGCTCCCGCAGCCGTGAGCTGTTTTACCGCTTCCGCCAGATATGAGCTTCAGGTAGACGGACGGAAATTGGTTGGATCCGCACAGCGGAGAACCCGTAATATTCTCTTGCAGCATGGATCACTTCCGCTCTCATCACGTCATAAAGAACTTTGTTCTTTTGTTGCTTTGGAAGATGAGGAGTCTTTTGAGGAGATCAGGAATGAAATGGAGCAAAAAACCACTTCACTTGAAGAGATTATCGGCTATGTTCCAGAATACTCAAGTCTTGTGGCACTCATGCGGAGCGCTCTCGGAAAGCTGCACGGTGTTGAGGCTGTGGAGCTTCAGCACGGCGAATTGTCAGAATTTATTAAATGATTATGAACATTCAATTCATTAAGAGGTTAACATCATGAACAGAAGCATTCAGCAGAAAAGCGCCCATGTCACGACAAGAAGGTTGCTTGACATGAAACAGAATGGCGAAAAAATATCGATGCTGACCGCTTATGATTATACTATGGCGCGAATTCTCGATCGGGCAGGTGTTGATGTTCTTCTCGTCGGGGATTCTGCAAGTAACGTCTTTTCCGGACACAGTACGACCTTGCCGATCACGATTGAGGAGATTATCTATCATGCAAAGGCTGTTGTCAGGGGTGTTCATGCTGAGAGTGGTCGGGCAATGGTTGTAACCGATATGCCGTTTATGAGTTACCAGCTTTCAGGAGAGGAAGCATTGCGCAATGCCGGGAAAATAATGAAAGAGCATGAGTGTGACGCAGTAAAGCTGGAGGGCGGCAGAGTTATTGCTGAGACCGTCAAGAGAATTACCGACGTTGGGATTCCCGTCATGGGGCATCTCGGCCTGATGCCTCAGTCTATCTACAAATACGGCAGTTATCGGGTCCGGGCACAGGAGGAGAGGGAAGCCGAACAGCTTCTTGAAGATGCTAAAATTCTCGAACAGGCGGGGGCATTTGCCATTGTGCTTGAAAAAATCCCCTCAGCCCTTGCGGCCCAGGTTACAAAATCACTCACCATTCCTGCCATTGGTATCGGTGCCGGGATAGAATGCGATGGCCAGGTGCTGGTCATCAACGATATTCTTGGCCTAAACAGGGAGTTTCATCCTCGTTTTGTCAGGCAGTATACCGATTTGAATACGGTTATAGAACAGGCTGCCAAACAATATGTAGAAGATGTCAGGAAGGGTGACTTTCCGTCGGTTGATGAAAGCTATTGAGCCATGTCCCGGGTAAAATTTACAATACCCCTCGCTGGCCTTTGGAAATCATTTACAATGAGCTGGTGCGGGATTATATCGCCATTCTAAAAAAAGTATATAATTCGTTATACTAAAAGTTTATTAGAAAAAACGGATAAAAGACGGAATACCCTCAATTCTATGAATGATGTTGGCAAACAGGGCGGCCAAAAACGCTATCCTCCTTTTCTGAAAAATGGTTCAAAAGAGCGATCACCTCGCTTTCCTTTTGTTTCGCGCTCGTTCGTCCCTTCTGTTTTTACGGTAATGAACATGGTCTCCGGCTATATTTCCATTGTTATGTCGGGAGAGGGGAGTTTTGTGGCGGCATGCTGGTTTATTATTCTTGCCTCATTTTTTGATACTATCGACGGCTTTGTGGCCAGAGTAACCAATGGCACCTCTGATTTTGGCGTTGAGCTTGATTCTCTTTCCGATCTCGTCTCCTTCGGTGCAGCTCCCGCCTATCTGGTCTATAAGTTTGGTCTTGAAGGGTTACCTGGCATGACCGGTATTTGTGTCAGCTCTCTGCTTATAATCGGGAGTGGCCTGAGGCTTGCCCGATTTAATATCAGCATGATCGGGTATGAAAAAGAGTCCTTTTCCGGCCTTCCGACTCCAGCACAGGCTTTGACTATTGTCGGTTTTGTGCTCTGGATGAGCGGCGATCCGGTCTTTCCTGTTGCCTCGATGCAGATTGTTCTGGCTGGGCTTTCAACCGTTCTTGCCCTGCTTATGGTCAGCAAGGTAAACTATGATGCCCTGCCCAAGCCAACAGTTGACTCTTTCAGGAGGCAGCCCTTGCAAATGGCACTCTATATTACCGCTATGTTTTGCGTGCTTCTCTTTCACTCCAAAGCTTTTTTTCTTGCCATGTTGTTGTATATTCTGCTCGGTATTGTGAGGTCAATCACTCTGCTGTGGCGTCGTCAGTGGCAGACCTGATTTTTTTATTCATCCTTTACTCTTTATAATGCCATATCTCGCAAAAATAAAGGTTACCCTGCGTCAGTCAATTCTCGATGTTCAGGGCAAAGCAGTCGATCATGCCCTGAAAAATCTTGGGTATCGTACTGTAGAATCCACCAGAATCGGCAAATATATTGAAGTGACTATCAATGAGGAGGAGATTGTTGAGGCCGAACGCATCGGCAATGAGATCTCCAGGAAGCTGTTGTCAAATCCGGTTATGGAAAATTATTCCCTTGAACTGGAATATATCAAATAATTGAGTGCTGCTGGCCTTTCGCCCCTGTGGGGCTGATACTCAAAACTCTCTCGACAATTAAAGAGGTGCTTTTATGTCTGAAATATCCGTAGGGGTTGTTGTTTTTCCGGGTTCAAACTGCGATCATGATACTGAACATGCAGTTGCATCATTCAGTGGTATAAAACCAGTAATGCTCTGGCATAATGATCATGATCTCCAAGGGGTAAAAGCGATCATTCTGCCAGGCGGCTTTTCCTATGGCGATTATCTTAGAGCTGGCTCAATTGCACGTTTTTCTCCTATCATGAAGGAAGTTATTGAGTTTGCGCGCAAAGGATTTCCGGTGCTTGGCATCTGCAACGGATTTCAGGTGCTGCTGGAAAGCGGGCTGCTTGATGGAGCTCTTTCCCGAAATCGGGATAAAAAATTTCTCTGCAGCCAGACCGCTATCAGAGCAGTGAACTGCTCAACGATATTTACCAGTCTATATAAAGAGGATGAAGTACTCAGTATACCCATTGCGCATGGTGAGGGCAACTACTTTGCGCCTCCAGAAGTAATCGAAAGCCTTGAAGAGCATGACCAGATTGTTTTCAAATATACCGACGTGCAAGGCCTTGTGACTGAAGAAGCCAATCCGAACGGTTCACTGAAGAATATTGCTGGCATTATCAACCTGCAAGGGAATGTGCTCGGACTGATGCCTCATCCAGAAAGGGCCAGCGAAAAGATGCTCGGTTCTCTTGATGGAAGAAGGCTTTTTGAGTCACTTTTCCATCATATTTCTGGTGTTTAAGGGGTTCTTGCGAGATACGCAGAAATATAAAGTGTTTTTCTGGCTGCTTTTTGATTTTGCAAACACTTCTTTCAGCGTGATGATGGTCACGTTTGCCTTTCCCCTTTACTTTAAAAACGTGATCTGTAATGGTGAGCCCTCAGGAGATGCCTTGTGGGGTTTCAGCGTTAGTCTCTCCATGTTTCTCGTTGCCATTATATCACCTGTTCTTGGAGCTGCGGCTGATTATTCCGGCAAACGGAAGCGTTTTCTTTTCGTATTTACCCTTACATCAGTTGTAGCTACGGCCCTGCTCTCCTTTTCGGGGCCCGGAATGGCTGTGGTGGCTATTATTCTTTTTATTCTTGCCAATATGGGTTTTGAGGGAGGCCTTGTCTTTTATGACGCCTATCTCAAGGAACTCGCCTCAGATAAAAGCGTTGGCAGAGTCTCCGGTTATGGTTTTGCCATGGGGTATCTGGGTGCGCTCGCCATTTTACTTCTTGTGAAGCCGCTGTTGAGCAAAGGAATTGTCCTTTCAAATGTATCGAATGTGCAGTCAAGTTTTTTGGTGGCGGCACTTTTTTTTGCCCTCTTTTCCGCTCCGCTTTTTCTTGTGCTGCGGGATGAAAAAAAAGAGAAGAGAGCCGCGATCTCTTTTGCCGCACTCAGTCGTTCCATCAAGGAGGTAAGGTATACTGTGCAGCATATCATGAAATACCCTTATCTTGCGCGCTTTCTTCTTGCCTATTTTTTTTATAATGATGCCATTTTGACTGTTATTGCATTCTCATCAATTTACGCACAGAATACCCTTGGCTTTACTACAGGCGAGCTGATTGCCTTTTTCATGCTGGTGCAGACGACAGCCATTGCCGGGTCTGTAATTTTTGGCTTTGTGACGGATAAAATAGGCCCGAAAAGAACCATCGTGATTACTCTCATCATCTGGTTTTTTGTTATTGTTGCGGCCATTTTTGCAGACAGTAAAGAGCTGTTTTTTTATACCGGAATGCTTGCTGGCATGTCGATGGGCTCATCCCAGGCCGCATCCCGATCGATGATGACCCGGCTGACACCACGTGAACATGTTACTGAGTTTTTTGGCTTTTATGATGGCACATTCGGAAAAGCGTCAGCCATAGCAGGTCCATTTGTTTTTGGCCTGGTATCCTCACAGGCAGGGAGTCAGAAAACGGCACTTGCGTCGCTGTTGTTATTTTTTACCACCGGATTGCTGCTGATGACCAGAGTAAAATCAGTTGAAACCGGCTACTCCCTCGAAAAATAAAGAGAGTGTTACTCTCAAACCATTATCTTGCTTTGCAATGGTGCATGGAAGCAAAATAGAGAAGCGATGGAAGAGGATACAAAAAGATTGAAAAAGTCAGGTGCTCGTGATTATCCCCCTTTTACAGAGTATATTCGTGCATTTATGCCGTTTTTCTGGAAAAATTTTATTCATGACAGAATTTTTATTGGAGCCGGTTCTCTGGCTTTTCAGACGTTGCTCTCGATAGTACCTATTCTTGCTGTTGTCCTTTCAATACTGAATGTTTTTGTGGTTTTTGCACCCTTGAAACGATCTCTCGAGGATTTTCTTGTTCAGAATTTCATGCCGGGTGTTGGAACTGTACTCAATCACTATCTTTCGGATTTCATAGGAAAGACCACCAGCGTTCCTCTTTTGGGGGGAGTTTTTCTGTTTATTATCGCTCTCTCTCTTATCTCAACAATTGATAACACCCTGAATGAAATCTGGGAGGTACACTCTCCCCGCAAGGCACTACAGGGTTTTACTCTCTACTGGACAGTACTGACACTCGGTCCGGTACTTATCGGAAGCAGTCTTGCAGCAAGTTCCTATGTCTGGTACACGATCTTTACAGAAGGACCTCTGCTTGAACTGAAAACACTTCTTCTGTCGTATTTTCCCTTCATCAATTCAATTCTTGCCTTTTTTCTGCTTTATATGCTTGTTCCAAATCGCAGGGTCAGATTTGTTCATGCTTTTTCTGGTGCTCTGCTTGCAGCGATTCTCCTTGAGCTGTCAAAGAAATGGTTCACCTTTTATGTTTCCAATTTTTCAACATTTGAGCATATTTATGGCGCATTATCGGTTATCCCGATGCTTTTTTTCTGGATTTATCTTGGATGGGTTGTCCTGTTGACCGGAGCTGAGTTTGTTTTTTGTCTTGGAGCACTGACACCCGCAAACCATGTTGAAGAGCCCTTCAATCCTTTGCGGGGTGTTCCCGTGATTCTTTCGGTTCTCGGTTTTATCTGGAATGGTCAGAAAAACGGTTTATCCATGAATATGAAGAAAATATTGAAGTCAGATCTTTCAGTAAATCCTTCAGGGTTAAGAAAAATTGTTGATATTTTATTGCAGAATGATCTGATTCATGTTACGGCAAATGGTGATCTTGCCGTCAGTCGGGATCTTTATGCCATGACACTGTACGATCTTTACGCAGTTATTCCACCGACATTTACCGTTGATGAAAACGGTTCTCTGATTTCAGCCAGTAATAGCGTACATTTAAAAACGATCAGCAGGGGAGTTGTCGAATGCCTGAAAAGCAGTATGGAGATGCCCCTTGCGACCTTGTTAGAGGATAGTAATCAACAGCATTCATGAGTTATCAGGTTATAGCCCGGAAATACAGACCCGCAAAATTTTGCGATATTACTGCGCAGGAGCATGTCACTCGTACGATCCAGAATTCGCTTCGCATGGGTCGGGTTGGCCACGGCTACATTTTTTCGGGGTCGCGCGGAGTAGGAAAGACCACAGCGGCAAGAATTTTTGCAAAAGCCCTGAATTGCCAGAAACTGATGGACGATCCTGAATATCTGCAACAGGTTACAGAGCCATGTGGCGAGTGCGAAAGTTGCCGGGATTTTGAGTCTGGTACAAGTCTCAACATTTCAGAGTTCGATGCAGCATCCAACAACAGCGTTGACGATATCCGGGCACTTCGGGAGAATGTCCGATATGGACCGCAGAAAGGTAAATACAGAGTTTACATCATCGATGAGGTGCACATGCTCTCAATTGCAGCCTTCAATGCGTTTCTGAAAACTCTTGAAGAACCGCCGCCTCACGCCATTTTTATTTTTGCTACTACGGAACTTCACAAGATTCCGGCAACAATTTCTTCACGATGTCAGCGTTTCAACTTCAAGCGGATTCCTCTTGAAGATATTCAGAATCAGCTTCAGTCTATCTGTGATGCCGAGCATATAACCGTTGAGGGTGATGCACTGCAGCTTATCGGGCGCAAGGCCCAGGGCTCAATGCGTGACGCACAGAGTATTCTTGATCAGGTTATAGCATTTTCAGCCGAAAATGATCATGATGGAGCCATCAGTTACCAAGGTGTAGCCGATCTGCTGAACTACATTGATGACGATACCATGTTTGATGTTACCGATGCCGTAATGGATGGTAATCCCTCAAAAATGCTTGATGTTGCGCAGTTTGTCATCAGAAACGGATATGACGAGCAGGATTTTCTGGAGAAGCTTGTCGAACATCTTCGAAATTTTCTGGTAGTGCAGAATCTCTCCTCCACTCGTCTTGTTGAGCGCCCGGATGCTGTCCGTGAGCGTTATCAGCGGGATGCCGGAAATTTTTCACCGTTTGCCGTCATGCAAATGGTCGATTTTATCCTGCAGACACAAAAAGAGCTGAAGTTTCAGTTTGAGTATCAGTTCCGCTTTGAGCTTGCGCTCCTTAAGTTAATTGACATTGTTCAGTCTGTTCCTGTAGTTACAGATGCGCCATTAGCTCAAAAAAAAAAGTACCTGAACAGCCTCTGAAGGGAAAACCTCAGTCCCCGTCTCAGACTTCTGTTTCTCCTCTCTTATCCGGTCAGAAACAAGCAACATCGACAGATATTGATCTGAGTTCATGGCAGAAAAAACTGTCGAGTTTTGCTTCAAATCCTGCGTCGAAGCAGCTTCGAGTGCCTGCGGCCCCTGTCGTTCATGTTGACGATAGCTCTTCAGTACCTGAAAAAGTTCCAGATCTTTCCTCACTGAAGGTTGAATGGTACCAGTTTCTTGATCATCTGGCAAGGAAAACCCATAACTTTATGGCAACGCATCTTCAATCCTGCGAGCTGGTTTCATGCAGTCCCGCAGGGGTACTGGAGATAGCCTGTTGCAGAAAGTTTTCTTACGAAGAGCTTGTGCAGGAGAGGGCCACTCTTCAGCAGGAAATGTCAGACTTTTATGCGCTGCCGCTCCAGCTTCGTATTCTTTATGACGCAGAAAAAGATGCCTGTACAAAAGAGAAGACCATTTTTACCCTTTTTCAGGAACTTTCACAGACCAATGAGATTGTCAGGTTTCTCATCAAGGAGTTTGGGGGGGAACTTGTCTATTGACCGGTTCGTGCCAAAGTTTTATAAATTATTAAAAATTCACCATATTCAGGCTTTTAAGTTTATTTCAATTTCTTAATGCTAAAGGACTATAGCGCTCTATGAGTAATGCAGATAGCAAGCAAATTCTACACAACCGGTTTCGCTCTCACACTTGTGGTGTATTATGCCCGAAGCTTGAGCACAGCCCAGTCAGGCTTGCTGGCTGGGTTCACAGAAAACGGGATCATGGAGGACTGATTTTTATTGATCTCAGAGATCATACCGGAATCAGTCAGCTTGTTATTCAGCCAGAAGAGCAGCAGCTTTTTTACAAAGCTGAGCAACTCCATATAGAATCAGTTATCTGCATAGAGGGTGTTGTTGTACGCCGGGCTGAAGGAGCCGTCAATCCTCGAATGGCATCAGGAGAGATTGAAGTGGTTGTCAATCAGATGACCGTAGAGAGTAACGCGCATCCATTGCCCTTTCCGGTGGCCGATGAGGTGCAGACGTCAGAGGAACTCCGTTTGAAATATCGCTTTATTGATCTTCGTCGTGAAAAGATCCACGAAAATATTATTTTCCGCAGTCGCCTGACTGCGGCGATACGTCACTACCTTGAAAAGAAAGAGTTTATCGAAATACAGACTCCGATTCTCACCTCCAGCTCACCTGAAGGCGCTCGTGACTTCCTTGTTCCAAGCCGCCTTCATCCCGGAAAATTTTATGCATTGCCTCAGGCGCCCCAGCAGTTCAAGCAGCTTCTGATGGTTTCGGGATTTCCGCGCTACTTCCAGATTGCACCCTGTTTCCGGGATGAAGATGCCCGAGCTGATCGCAGCCCTGGTGAGTTTTATCAGCTTGATATGGAGATGGCTTTTATTGAGCAGGATGACCTCTTTGCCATCCTTGAGGGGATGATTGAGCATCTTACCCGTACCATGTCGAAGAAGCGCATTGCGCAGTTTCCTTTTCCGAGGATCAGCTATAAAGAGGTGATGAACCGTTATGGCACAGATAAACCGGATTTGAGAATTCCTCTTGAGATAACCGATGTTACTCCGCTCTTTGTCGGTTCAGGGTTCAAGGTCTTTGCAAATAATACTGTCGCAGGTTCCTGTGTCAAGGCGCTTGTCCTCAAGGGACGTGGCAACGAATCAAGACTTTTCTATGACAAGGCTGAAAAACGGGCAAAAGAGCTCGGTTCCGCCGGTCTTGCCTATATACAGTTCAAGGAAGAGGGGCCAAAAGGGCCTGTCGTCAAGTTTCTCACGGAAGCAGATCTCTCGACCCTCAAAAACCACCTTGGCCTTGAAACCGGCGATGTGGTCTTTTTCGGGGCAGGCAAGTGGGAACCCACCTGCAAAATCATGGGAGGAATGAGAACCTGGTTTGGCGACCTCTTTACCCTCGATAAGGATGAGCTTTCCTTCTGCTGGATTGTTGACTTCCCGATGTTTGAGTACAACGAAGAGGCCAAAAAGATTGACTTCTCCCACAACCCCTTCTCTATGCCGCAGGGTGAGATGGAGGCACTTGAAACCTTGCCTCCGCTTGATATTCTTGCCTACCAGTACGATATCGTCTGTAACGGGATTGAACTCTCCAGCGGCGCTATCCGCAACCACAAGCCGGATATCATGTACAAGGCTTTCGGCATTGCAGGATACTCTCGCGAAGAGGTTGACCAGCGATTTGGTCACATGATCGAAGCCTTCAAACTTGGTGCGCCACCGCACGGAGGCATTGCTCCAGGACTTGACCGGCTTGTCATGATTCTTTGCGACGAGCTGAACATTCGCGAGGTTATCGCCTTCCCGATGAACCAGCAGGCGCAGGATTTGATGATGGGCTCTCCGTCAGAGGTGACCCCTGTTCAACTCAAGGAGCTGCATTTGAAGGTGGAGTTGCCGAAAAAAGCGGAAGCAAAAAAATGAGGCAATTGCAAAAAGGTTGGCAGTGTCAGCCTTTTACTGCAGAGTCGGAGACTTTTTCAGCACAGCAACAGTAAAGCGGCTGACACAGGTAAGTTTGCCGTCTTCATTTCTCAGCTTGATATCCCAAACCTGTGAGCTTTTTCCTAAATGGAGGGGAATTGCAGTTGCATAAACGAAACCGCTCCTTGTCGGACGAATATGGTTGGCATTGATCTCCTGTCCGACAATGTAGAACAATTCCCGATCGACACAGTAGGATGCCGCAATACTTCCCACAGTTTCAGCCAGAGCAAGTGATGCGCCGCCATGCAGAATACCGATACGCTGGATGGTACGATGATCGACGGGCATTTTTGCCGTCATGTAATCAAGGCCAATATCGGTCATTTCAATGCCGAGGTGTCTGGCCATCTGGCCGTCAATAATCTGGGTGGAGTTGATCTCCTCAACGCTGACGGGACTAAAAAAAATTGATGATGGAGTCATATAATCAGCAAGAAGTAAACGGAGTTTGGCAAGGTGTTATCCACTACAATGGAGCGGGTGACGAGATTCGAACTCGCGACATTTTGCTTGGGAAGCAAACACTCTACCAACTGAGTTACACCCGCTTTTCAATGGTGGTGAGAGAGGGAGTTGAACCCTCGACCTCAGGGTTATGAATCCTGTGCTC
>CAIYWF010000152.1 GCA_903929845.1 uncultured Chlorobiaceae bacterium
GACATTGAAAAAGCTTTTTTATCTGAACGACAGATCCAGAGTGGCGGACGTCTTGCGTGTCAGGCGACCATCGAACAGGAGGGAAATCTCAATGTTCTCTCACGCCCTGAAGAGATTCGCCGACTGTTGCTCAGCAATCCCGTAGCCCTTTTGCCCTTCGTTGCAACAATGGCAAGTGATACGGCGTCGAGAATCCTCCCTGGTATTGGTAATCTGGCAGGGCGTATCATCAGGGGAGAGGTGAGCGTCAAGGGAGATTCCCAAAAGATGCTGTCGGGTGCCACCCCAGTCCTGCAATCAGTGGTACTTGCTCAGCCCGCGCCAGTTAAGCTTGAGCCTGTTGTGCTGAAAGTGAGTGCTCCGGTCGTTGTGCCAGCTTCTGTTGCCGTCAAAGAGAGTAATGCACCAACGGTTACGGCGGTCACTCTTGAAGGGCTTGATGAAGCGCTTACCGTGAAGCTGGTTGAAGCTGGTGTGAAAAGCCATGAACAGCTTCTCGAAAGAGGACGCGACAAGAATGGACGCAAGGAACTTTCCGTTTCAACCGGTATCAGTGAGGCGGCTATCCTCAAGCTTGTCAATCGTGTAGATCTTTCAAGGGTAAAAGGGATAGGGGCAGCCACAGCCACAGTTGAACTGCTTGAGGCGGCAGGTGTTGGCACTCTTTTTGACCTTGTTCAGCGTAACCCAACAAATCTCTACGCAAAAATGCAGACGATCAACCAACAGAAAAAATTGGTTCAACTGGCGCCTTCCGTAGACCAGATAAAAGAGTGGATTGCTGAGGCAAAAAAATTGCCGCGCAAGGTTCTTTATTGATGCATAGCTTTTCATAAGCCTCCCTGTTCATCAAGAGGTGGATAGGGGGCGCCTTTTTCCCTCAACTCCCGGCTCAGACGTGGGTAGCAAAATTCAAAGAGCATCCGTTCAATGTGCTCCGGTTTGAGCTGTGGTTTGCTGTACATCCCTTTTTGTGCTCTCTGGCGTTGTGCTTCGAAAAGAATGACTGCGGTGGCTACAGAAACATTCAGGGATTCTCCCATACCAAGCATTGGCACTACAATAGCGTGGTCTGCCCCTTTGATGGCCTCTTTTGATATCCCATCCCACTCGGCGCCGACTACCAGAGCGGTTGGGAGAGTATAGTCGACATTTCTGAAATCCAGGCATCCCTCACTGTTTGTTGCAACGAGGATCTGCATTCCGGTTTCCGATAACTTGTTGTACACCGTTTCAATATCAGGGTACAAGTTCAGGGTGATCCATTTGCTTGCGCCAGCCGCAGCATTCTGTTCGGTATAAATGGATTTACGATATGAAACCGCATGAATTGCACTTATTCCGACACCATCACAGCTTCGGATTATGGCTGACAGGTTGTGAGCCTTGTTGACATTATCCATGACAACCGTCAGATCAGGCTGGCGATGGAGCAACATATTGCGGATTTTACAGTATCTTTCAGGGGAGATCAACGCGATTTATGATAGTGTATGAATCATGATTTTATTAAGGCATGGATACAAGAAAGCTTTTTTTCTTGTTTTTCTCAATTCTCATCCAAAAAAAGGACAGTTCTTCTTGTCGTAGAGTCGTAAGTACCTGAATCTTGCGGGGGTTACTTTTTTTAAGTATATCACAGTATGGAGAATCCGTTCTGGAGCGGCAAATATTCTGAACAGAGCTTGAGGCATACGGTTGTCACGTTATGAGGCCACATAATAAAAAACATCCCTATCTTGAACGCTTGC
>CAIYWF010000153.1 GCA_903929845.1 uncultured Chlorobiaceae bacterium
CCTTCTTGCCATGATTACCTATGCGCTTGGCGGAAGAGTTGCCGAAGAACTTATATTTAATGAAACCAGCACGGGTGCCGCAAACGATATTGAAAAGGCCACCGATATTGCCCGCAGAATGGTGCGGCAGTGGGGGATGAGCGAAAAAATCGGTCCTATAAATTACGGCGACAGCCATAAGGAGGTCTTCCTTGGAAAGGATTACTCACACATTCGCGAATACAGTGAGGAAACTGCTCTCCAGATCGATATAGAGGTGCGCAATATTATTATGGCGTGTATGGAAAATGCCAGAAAGATACTCAGCGAGAAAAGCGATCTTCTTCACCGGATTGCAAAAATACTTATCGAAAAGGAGTCACTCAGTGCAATCGAAATAAAAGAGATTACAGGCCTTGAGCAAGAGGCACTTGACCTTGCTACATTATAACACTCCAGTTAAACATGTTTACGAATTTCATTGGCCTGCTTGGTATCGGCATTGCTGCAGGTCTTCTTTCAGGAATGTTCGGCGTCGGAGGCGGAGTCATTATCGTCCCGGCGATGGTACTGCTTTACGGGATGACCCAGCAAAGCGCTATTGGAACATCACTCATTGCGCTACTACTGCCTGTAGGCCTTCTTGGTATAATAGAGTATTATCGTTCTGGAAAAATTTCCACTGAAAACATCTGGATTGGCCTTATCATTGCAGCCGGGCTTTTTGCAGGAGCTTATTTCGGCGCAAAAATAGCAACAAATCTTTCAAGTGACGTACTGCGCAAAGCTTTTGCCGTTTTTATGGGAATTGTTGCCCTTCATTTATGGTTTAAATAAAGTTAATACCTGATAATAACCCGAACCAACTATAGCCATGGGAAACACTACCACAAAAGCCGATCTGGTCAATGTTATTGCCCACAAAACCGGCCTTACAAAAAACGAAACGGAATCTGTAGTTGATGGTCTGTTTGAAGGCATCATTGATTCGTTGAAAACCGGAAAACGAATTGAAATCAGAGGTTTCGGTTCTTTCAATATCCGGCATAAAAATTTCCGACAGGCAAGAAACCCGAGAACAGGTGAAAAGGTAACTGTTGATCCAAAAAATGTGCCAACATTCAAAATTTCCAAGGAATTCAAACTCGCGGTAAGTGAAAGCCTCAAACACATTGGTGAGTAGCTTTTCCTGGAAGTTTTCAGCGAAGAAAATTGCAACCCTTTTTTTTAGCAGTCTTAGGGGGCGAGTTAGGTTCAAAAACCGCTAATAGTTGAAGAATAAACACCATAGCAGAGCAAATACTGGAACCAGAACTGGCAATGAGTACTTGTATATGTACTCAAAAAAGTCAGGGACATCAACCTTGGCTTGGACTGCTATTTTCTTGACCATAAAGTTCGGAGCATTACCGATATAGGTCATTGATCCGAAGAAAACTGATGCAAGAGATATCGCCATGAGATAGATATCTGAAGTCACATCGCCCGGAACCGGAGAGCGTATACCCTCGGCAATTTGCTTTATATCAGAAACCTGGTTAATATCCACACCAAATTTGCCAAGAGCGCCTGCTAAAAAATTCAGGTAGGTCGGTGCATTGTCGAGCACTCCGGAAAGAGCTCCGGTCATCCAGTAAAACCTTGTGACAGAAAATTCTCCAACATGAGAGGCAGCATAAGCTCCGACCAGTTCCAGAGCAGGAATCATTGTGGCAAATATTCCAATAAAAAGAAATGCCACCTCCCGAATTGGGGAAAAATTAAACTTATTGCCTTTCAACGCCTCCCTGTCAGCGCTTTTCCAGGCAACACCCGCAAGAAAAAACAGTAAAAGTTCGCGAATGCCGAAGGGGAGATGAAACATTTTCTGAAGACTGGAAAAACCGGGAATAACAGCAGGGTCAAGAAAAACTGCTCCAATAACAACAGCAAGTATGAAAAAGCTTTTGGCTCCAACAACACTCACCCCGACCCCTGTTTCCGGTTCCTTAATCTCTCCCTTTCCGGCCATGATATCAAAAGCCATAAACAACAGCAGAAGAGAAACAAGGGTAATAAGCCAGGGAATCCATAATTTTGAAAGTACCCAGAAAAACGGTACACCTTTCAGGAAACCCAAAAAAAGAGGAGGATCACCTATCGGGGTAAGTGCCCCTCCAATATTGCTGACAATAAAAATAAAGAAAACAATATGAAATGGCTTGATTCGTCCTTCATTGATCCGCAGATAGGGGCGGATAAACAGCATGGAAGCTCCAGTTGTACCTATCAGATTGGAGAAGAGAGCGCCGCAAAAAAGCAGGGCTCCGTTGATGAGTGGGGTCCCCCGTTTATGAATTCTGAGAAGAATCCCGCCAGAAGTGACAAAAAGCGCGGTGATGAGCGCAAGAAACGAAATATACTCTTCAAGCGTCTGCAGCAGGATACGGATACCGTGTTCCATGACCAAGCCGTAATAGAGCGCAACAACTCCCCCAAGCCCAATGGAAAACCTGGAATAGTGCTCTTCCCAGAAACGATGATAGAGTAACGGGCCAGTGGCGATCATCAAAAGAAGGAGAAGAAAAGGAGCAATCAGCCATAATGGAGGAAGGTGATGGGGCGACTGCAACATAAAAACGGCAGACACTGCTGCCGCCTTTACATGCTCCAAAGGATGGAATGAATTACTCATTACCCTGCTTCACTCTCCTTCAAAATCCGTAAGAGAAAAAACGTTATATCCTTTTTCAAGAATTTTTCGTTCCCCGCCGATATCGGGCAGGTTGACAATGAAAGCCATCTGCGAGACAATACCCCCGACCTTTTCAACCAATGCTGCCGCCGCCAAAGCAGTACCTCCAGTGGCAAGCAGGTCATCGACGAGGAGAACCTTTTGACCGACCTCAAGTGCATCGACATGGATCTCAATCGTGTCACTCCCATACTCAAGCAGGTATTCCTGCGATACAACGTCAGCAGGTAATTTTCCAGGCTTTCTTACAGGAACAAACCCCTTGCCGAGCGTGTAAGCCAATGCTCCGCCAATGATAAATCCACGCGCCTCAATACCAACAATAACGTCAAAATCCATGCCATCCTGCAGGTAGTGCTGCGTCAAACTATCAATGGCCAGCCTGAACCCTACCGGATCCTTGATGAGAGTGGTAATATCACGAAAAAGGATCCCTTTTTTCGGATAGTCTGGAATCGAACGAATACGAGATTTAATAGGCATTGATTGCAATGATTTTAGTTAATAGTTCTGAGAAGAAGAGAATACCAGCAATTAAGATAGTACTCTCCCTTTTAAATTCAAATCATCGTCCAGAGACTCGATTAAAACATTCAATTCATTTCCCGTCATTGTGTGTTTCAGTTCGCTGTCTGCTCTCTCGACCACAACCCTGAGATAGTTCCTTGTATAGCCGCTGCATTGCTGAATACCCTTTCGTAATGACCCTGACCCCTCAAAAAGAACAATGCACTCTTTTCCCATATAGCGAGACTTAAAATCAGCCTCCTTTTTGCGCCCAAGTTCGACCAATTCGCTGTAGCGCCGAGCGACCTCTTGCGGGGCAACAGGCACCCGCTCTCGGTTGTCGATCTGTCCGGCAAGAGTTGTTCCAGGTCGAACAGAACAACTGAACACATGAAGATAAGCAAGAGGGAGTTCTTTAATAAACCGGTACATCTGCCTAAAATCATCTTCCGTTTCACCCGGATAGCCAACCATCACATCAGTGCCGATGGCGCACTCTGCAATACACTCAACCAACTGTTGCACTCTGTCGCGGTAGAGTGAGGTATCATATCGACGGCGCATGGCCCTGAGAATGGTGTCCGAACCGCTTTGAAGAGGAATATGAAAATGGGGTACAATTATTTTTGATTCAGCAACTAAAGAAATCAGTTCACTATCGACAACATCCAGCTCTATCGAGCTGATACGGATGCGACTGACATCAACCTCTTCAAGCAGGCGCAAAAGATCGCACAGTTCCAGGCCTGCAAAACGGTAATCGCCTATATTGACTCCGGTAAGCACAATTTCACGGTATCCGGAAGACGCCAGGAGACGAGCACGCTCAACAATCTGCTCTGCAGGTAACGATCGAGACTTTCCCCTCACCTCAGGAATCACACAATACGAGCACCCGTAATCACAACCATCCTGTATTTTTAAAAATGCGCGAGTTCTATCTGCGCAAAAATCCGCAGGTAATGAATATCCTGGATAAGTAGCTTTAAAAGTGCAAGAAGGTGTAACTTTGACAAACGGCGGTGGTATCGTTCCGGCAATGATATTGTTATACCAGTTTATGTCAAATTTATCGTTGCTGCCAAGAATTATATCTATTCCATTGATTTCGGAAAGTATTTGTGGATTTAACTGAGAATAACACCCGATAACCGCTATCCGGCTGGCCGGATTTTTTCTTATAATACTTCTTATTTTTTGACGACATTTTTGTTCAGCCTGTTTCGTTACTGCACAGGTATGAATAATAATAAGATCAGCACCAGCGTCAATCGTTGATAGTTGCCATCCCTGTTTGCATAAATCATCAAGTATAGTTGAAGTTTCATCATAGTTCAGTTTACATCCAAGGGTTACTGCAGCAACTCGTTTTTTTGTATGATCATTCATATCGCCATTTTTCCCGTATTGTCATACTTTGAAAACACTTTTAATATTTATAATAACAAATGAAGATTACCCAAAGCATTGAACGAATATCATCTTGCAGAGACAAAGATATTATCTTATATTTGAAATGAGTAATTATTACAACTAAATTTTTAAATATAATAAACTATGAGTGCCTTAAGAAAAGACATCGGATCGCCTGACAAATATGACATTTTCATTCAGAAAATTGATTATTTCCAATCACTTGTTGAAGAAAAAAAAAACCTGCAGTCAAAAATCAGCCAGATCAGAACTGAGTTCAACGAAAAAATCAAGCCGTTGGAAGATGAACTTTCAACTATCATAAGAAAGCTTGAAACTAACCTCTCAAAACTTGAAGGATCTGCGCCTGAACAATCCACCAACCAAAAATTTGGACGTGGTGAGCTTGGAGCGTCGATCAAAGATTTACTCCGTTCAAATCCTGAAAAAACTTTTAAGCCAAAAGATATTGCTGAGGTGCTGAATACAAAAAGCACAGCAATAAGTCTCTGGTTCAACAAATATGGCTTGGCTGACTCTGAAATCGAACGCATTCCAGCAGGTAAAGAGGGAAAGCGCTTTGTTTACAGAATAAAGTAATTCCTCACACGAACATCCTGGAAACATGGAAATGAAAGCGCATCAAGGTGCGCTTTTCTTTCTTGAAACCAATCTTCCGTGATACCCTAAACTTCTTTTGTTGCTGCTAAAATTAAGTGCCAGTCCAACCATCATCATATTTCCGACCAGAGAGGTGCCACCATAAGAAACAAATGGGAGAGGAACACCAATAACCGGAATAAGGCCAATGGTCATACCGATATTAATCACGACATGAATAAAGAGCAGAGATACGAATCCACCAAGTGTCAGCTCAACAAATTTATTTTTGATTGAAAAGATTGCCCAGATTAATCTTAGAATCAACACAAGATAGAGGGCCAGCAAAAGTGACGCGCCAATAAAACCAAGTTCTTCGGCTACAACACAAAAAATGAAATCTGTCCACTGAGCAGGAATAAAACGCAGTTGGGTCTGTGTCCCGTGAAGAAATCCTTTACCGAATAAACCACCAGAACTTATCGCTATTTTAGCTTGAAGTACATTGTATCCTGCGCCTTGTGGATCAGACATTGGATCGATAAAGGTCTGTATCCTTTTTATCTGATGAGGCTCAAGTATTTCATTAGCAAAACGATGCATAAACAAACCTGCAGCAAGACCTGAGCCAATAACTAACAACTGATGGAGCTTGAATTTCTTTTGCTGAAAGATCAGTATTGCCATCAAAAGCAATGCTGTGCCAATAATTAAATAAATATTGAAAAATCCAGAAATCATGAGAAGCAAAGGAAACACCATCAGCATAAGAATATAGACATCAAAACCTGCCATAATAAGCATAGTAGCCATAAATGGAAGCATGGTAAGTATTGTCCCCATATCCGGCTGCAGCATGATCAGGACGACAGGAATAAATGCAATTGCAAGAGCTATAAACAAATTCGTTATTGAACGATTATCAGTTTCATCATCAGAAAGAAATCTTGCCAGCGCAAGAATGATCGTCATTTTGACTATTTCAGAAGGTTGAAAGCTTAAAATACCTATTTTCATCCAGCTTGTATGACCTCCAATTTTTTTCCCAAAAATCAGAACAGCTACGAGCAACAGTATTCCTACAGCAAAAAAGATATAGGCATTATCTCTGAGAACACGGGCATCATTGAAATAAATAAGCACCATAGCCAAAATACCAATCACACACCATGAAAGTTGACGATAAAACAGCGAGTGGTCACCGGTGCCGTTGGTTGCGCTGTAAACAGCCATAAGCCCCAAAACAATAAGCCCAGCCGTCGAAACCAGAAGCCACTGATCAAGTTTGCTTTGATTTTCCATTTCAGTATTTGATTTACCCTTTTTTCTTTATCATGGCAGGCTATAATTTAGTAGAGTATCGTGTAAACAAGTTGAACCTTTCATAAATAATGTTCATGGCAGCATCTCCTTTTTCCTGCGGTTTCGCAATTATCATCGGCCCGCCCAATGCAGGCAAGTCAACGCTGCTCAACGAGCTTCTCGACTTCAAGCTCTCCATTGTAACGCCTAAACCGCAAACCACAAGAAAAAAAATCACAGGAATATACCACGATAAAAACTGCCAGATTATTTTTCTTGATACACCAGGCATTATGAAGCCACAGCAAAAGCTCCATGAGTCCATGCTCGGAGTTATTCGCGATACTCTTAAAGATGCTGATATAGTCATTGCACTGCTTCCGTATTCAGGCAAAAAAGATTTTGTTGACCGCGAGTTTGCAGAAGAGCTCTTCAGTGGCTGGCTGAAACCTGCAGGGAAACCGATTATTGCCGTGCTCAATAAATCCGACCTCGTCAGTGAAGAACGTCAGCAACAGGCCGAAGAGTTCGTCAGGAACACCTGGAACCCCGCCTCGGTACTCTCTGTTTCTGCATTGAAAGGTAAAAACCTTCCTCAGCTTGTCGAAGTAATTCAGCCATTTCTTCCTTTCAACGAGCCTCTCTATCCTGAAGATACGCTCAGTACCGCACCTGAACGATTTTTTGTCAGTGAAATTATCCGTGAAAAGATATTTCTGCTCTATGGCCGTGAAGTACCCTACTCCACCGAAGTGGTCATTGACGAGTTCAAAGAGCAGCACGAAAACGATCCGACAAGAAAAGATCTTATCCGCTGCTCGGTGATTGTTGAACGTGATACCCAGAAACAGATCCTGATTGGAAGCAAGGGAGCCGCCCTCAAAAAACTTGGCCAGACAGCGCGAAAAGATATTGAAGAGATGCTTGGACGACCGGTTTTTCTTGAACTCTTCATAAAAGTTCGCCCGGATTGGCGAAAGAAAAACAACCTTCTAAAAAGTTACGGTTATTAACCTGAAAGTAGGATAAAGCGAACACATTAACGAAAAACATCACCGCGCAGGCACGATTTTCAAGCAAAATCGTGCTTTTTTCTTGCTTTTTAACGTGTACGTATGTATTATAAGACATACACGATAAAAAGGAACAGA
>CAIYWF010000154.1 GCA_903929845.1 uncultured Chlorobiaceae bacterium
AATATTGTGCCACTCATCGACCAGATGAGCGATACTGCATTTCAGGCAAGGAATCTGGCAAGAGCGGCATCTATTCTGGATCTTATGCAGCAGGACAAGGAGTGTGCAGTTATTCTTACTCTCGCGGGTTCACTGATCAGCGCGGGATTGAAGCAGGTCATTATTGATATGATTGACAACAATATGGTTGATGCCATTGTTTCCACCGGCGCCAATATTGTTGATCAGGACTTTTTTGAAGCGCTTGGGTTTTGTCATTATAAGGGTACGCCGTTTATAGATGACGCTATTCTCCGGGAACTGCATATAGATCGCATTTATGATACTTATATTGACGAGGATGATCTTCGAGTCTGTGATGATGCTATTACGCTTATTGCCAATTCTATGCCGCCGGGAGCTTACTCTTCACGAGAATTTATTGTCGAGATGGGGAAATATATTGAGGCGAACAACCTCGATCGGAACTCTATTGTCTACAAGGCCTACGAAAAGAGAGTACCGATTTTTTGTCCAGCCTTTTCTGACTGCTCCGCAGGGTTCGGACTGGTGCACCACCAGTGGAACAATCCAGAACACCATGTTGCCATAGATTCAGTCAAGGATTTTCGTGAACTGACAAAAATCAAGATCGAGAACGACAAGACAGGAATTATAATGATCGGTGGTGGGGTTCCGAAAAACTTTACCCAGGATATTGTTGTTGTTGCAGAGGTACTCGGTTACGAAAAGGCGACCACGCATTCTTATGCCGTGCAGATAACTGTCGCAGACGAGCGTGATGGTGCGCTTTCCGGTTCAACCCTTAAAGAGGCCAGCTCGTGGGGCAAGGTTGACACGGTTCATGAGCAGATGGTTTTTGCCGAGGCTACCATCGCCCTGCCTCTTATAGTCGGTTATGCCTATCACAAACGCAACTGGGAAGGTCGTCAGCCTAAAAACTTTAATGCCATGCTTGATCGACAGCAGGTAAACATCTGAGGGGAAAAAATGAAATTTTTTATTGATACGGCAAATCTTGAAGAAATTCAGGCAGCAAAAGAACTTGGTGTTCTTGATGGCGTGACCACCAACCCGTCGCTTATTGCTAAAATTATCGGTGATCCGTCCAATTTTACCTGGCAGGATTTCAAGGATCATATTGGCAGGATCTGCGCCATTGTTGATGGTCCGGTGAGTGCCGAAGTGACCTCTCTTGAAACGGAAGATATGATTGCCGAGGGAGAAGAGCTTGCTGAAATTCACGAAAATGTGGTTATCAAATGTCCGCTTACGCTCAATGGTCTTAAAGCTATAAGCCATTTTTCAGTGCGCGGAATCCCTACCAACGCCACACTGGTTTTTTCGCCTAATCAGGCGCTGCTTGCCGCCAAGGCAGGGGCCAGCTATGTCAGCCCCTTTGTCGGACGGCTGGATGATATCAGTACCGAAGGAATGGCGCTTGTAAAGCAGATTGTTACCATTTACGATAATTATGGCTATATGACCGAGGTGATTGTTGCCAGCGTCCGGCACCCTCAACATGTCGTAGATTCTGCCATGATTGGTGCTGATATTGCCACCATCCCCTATAGCGTTATTCGACAGCTTGTCAGTCATCCGCTGACCGATATTGGGCTTAAAAAGTTTACAGAAGATGCCGCTGTCATGAAGAAACAGCGATAGCCCAAGGTTCCGTAATCTGCGGATTCAGTGATTCAGTAGTTGTTTTCATGGTGAGGTTATCGGGAGATAACCTCAATTTTTACTTTCGCAGTACCTTTTTCTAAGAATCCCAGTCGTTTTGCCGCTGCTGTGCTTAGATCAATAACACGGTCATCAACAAAAGGCCCACGATCATTGACCCGGACAATAATTGATTGGCTGGTATCAAGATTTGTTACCTTTACAAGAGAGGGCAGCGGAAGATATTTGTGTGCGGCGCTTGGCTTTGATGGGTCGAAAATTTCTCCGTATGCGGTAAACTGTCCATTATGCTGATCAAGCGTTTCCTGCCCGTACCACGACGCGATACCGGTCTCCTCGTACGAGATTGCCTCATCATAGCTCATGGGGACATACACCTTGCCGTCGATGATATAGGGGGTATTCTTGATTTTTCCCAGCCGATAAGCCTCTTCGGGTGAAATCCCTGTGAAGTCGAGCCTTGAAGATGAACACGAGCTGAGAATCAGGGGGAACAACAAAGATCCAATCAGTACAACCTTACGCATTGTCCGGTTTATGGTTTAATTTTTTTTCTATTAAACATAGCTATTAAACGGGAATTTCCCTTATTTGCTTGTATTTTTGAATGCACTTGTATTCGACAGGCTATTCAGTGGTATGTTTGTTTACCTGAGATTCATGTAGATTTTTCAATGTTATCATGGCGGGCCAACACAACGAGCGGAAATCTTATGGCGTTCTTATTCTTCACGGTTTTACGGCGACGCTGGATAGCGTAGTTGCGTTGTGCGCACCTCTGCGGGAGCTTGGTATTCCGGTAATCATGCCTCTGCTTGCAGGTCATGGTGCATCATCACCCGAGGCACTCCGGGGCGTTGGGTGGGAAGCATGGTTGGCGGATGCTGATAAGGCAATGCAAAATCTGATGCGTGACGCTGAGCGGGTTATTGTGATCGGTCACAGTATGGGCGCTATCCTCTCCTTTAATCTTGCTATCAGATACCAGGGCAGGATTGATTCTCTCATACTTGCTGCACCGGCAATAAAGCTTGTTTCCGTTTTCGCCCCAGGTCGTCCCCTTCATTTTGTCGCCCCATTTGTCAGCAGGATCATCAAGAATTGGGGCCTACATTCACTTTATTCCGGGCCTCAGAGTGTCACCACTATTCCTCATTATACATGGGTGCCCACTGATGCGATAATCTCTTGTTTTGATCTGATCAAGCACACCCAGCCATTGCTTGGCCTTGTAACTTTACCAATTCTGATTTTGCATTGCCGTCAGGAAAAGACAGTTCTTCCTGAAAGTGCAATGATCGTGTACAACATGGTTGCAACAGAACCCTCAGCCAAATCTATTGTATGGCTGGAAGATTCCGGGCACCAGATTTTTTGTGATTGTGAAAAAGAAAAAGCAATTCGGACAATTATTGACTACGTTTTGGGCAGAATCGGGAGAAACAGGAATAATGGTGAAACAGCTTATAGATCTCAGTCATACGATTAATCCGGGGATGCCCTGCTATCCGGGGACACCGGGTACTGTTTTTCAGACACTCTGTTCCATTGAGGAAGATGGTTTTGTCGAGCAGCTTCTTACACTATCCAGCCATGTCGGAACTCATGTCGATCTGCCTTCGCATATTCTAAAGGACACCCCCTCGCTTGATGCCTTTGGTCTCGATCGATTTGCCGGCAAAGGGCTTGCGATCGATGTTCGTGGAACGCCCGGCCAAATAATTTCAATTGAAACTCTTCAGCCAGCTCTTGCTCTCATCCGGGAGTGTGAGTTTTTGCTGCTCTGCACGGGATGGAGCAGATATTGGAATACTTGTGACTATTATGAGGGTTATCCGGTACTTTCTTCTGAAGCCGCACTGTGGCTGACAGGATTTGACTTGAAAGGTGTCGGTGTGGATATGATGTCGGTCGATGCGCCTGACGCATTAGCTTTTCCTGTGCACAATATATTGCTTCAGAAGGGCACTGTTATCATTGAAAATCTGACGGAACTTCCTTTGCTTCTGCATCGTCCTTTCATCTTTTGCGGCTTTCCGCTGAAACTTGCCAAAGCTGAAGCTTCACCAATTAGAGCTGTAGCTCTTGTTGATGGTCCCAATTATTGCTGATTTTTCTTTTGGATTATAGAAAATGACGTACTACATTAACGCCCACAGGATGTAATCCTCTGTTCTTTCCCATTGAAATAAACATTGTATGAACACTATGCTTTTGTATTCATCCATTACCAAAAAAGTACTCATGGCGTTAGCCGGGCTTTTTCTGGTTACCTTTTTATGCGTACATCTCGGTATTAACCTGATGTTGCTGAAAAATGATGGAGGTCGTGCTTTTTCGGAAGCGGCAACCTTCATGGGCACCAATCCAGTAATCAAGATTGCTGAAATTGTCCTCTTTGCAGGATTCCTGCTCCATATCGTTTTCGGTTTGGTTGTCTCCGGCCAGAACCGTTCCGCAAGGCCTACTGCCTATGCGCGAAGTAACAGCTCAGATACCTCGTTCTTTTCCAAGTACATGTTTCATACAGGAATCATTGTATTCATCTTCCTCGCCCTTCATTTTTGTGATTTCTACTTTATTAAAATCGGTCTTGTAGCACCACCTTCCGGGATTGCAGTTCATGATTTTTACAATCGAACACTCCTTCTCTTTTCCACTCCCCTG
>CAIYWF010000155.1 GCA_903929845.1 uncultured Chlorobiaceae bacterium
CAGAGCCTCTGGTTTCGTCGGAGTTTTTGTCTGATGAGTTGGAGCTGGTTTGTCCATGATCTGAAATCTTCCAGGTTCAAGGTAGATGCGAGTTATTGCCCTCACAAAATAATCAATTTAAATTAATATATTTCAAGAGCTTTCTGAACTGCCGCCAAGCAACTTCCTGACCTATGGTTTCCACAAAAGAATCAACTGATGTTATCGTTATCGGCTCCGGTATCGGAGGGTTGACTGCTGCGGCATTGCTTCAGGAACGAGGCTTTGCAACGGTTGTTTTTGAGAAAAACCGTTATCCCGGTGGAAGCTGTTCTTCCTTTCAGCGTGATGGTTACAAGTTTGATGCCGGAGCATCAGTTTTTTACGGCTTTGGTGAAAACGGTACCAGCGGGACACTGAACCTGCATACAAGAATATTCAGGAAACTGGGCGTTGACGTTCATACCATTCCTGATCCGGTACAGATTCATTATCATCTTCCCAACGGTTTTTCTATTCCGGCATGCTATGACCGCCATGCATTCCTTGGCGCTCTTGCTGCCCGTTTTCCTCACGAATCTGAAGGGATCAAGAAGTTTTATCATGAACTCGATGAGGTTAACGACATTCTCAGCTCCATGCCTGCCGGTTCGCTTGAGGATCTGACGCATCTGCTTTCGGTCGGCAGCGCAAATCCGCTGAAGACTCTTGCGCTGGCCATGAAAAGCTTCCGTTCGATGGGGAAGACGGCAAGAAGGTATATCAATGATGAGGAGCTGCTGCACTTCATTGACATTGAGGCCTACTCTTGGGCGGTACAGGATGCCGTGTCCACACCGTTGGTCAATGCTGGCATCTGTCTTGCCGATCGCCATTTCGGAGGTATCAACTACCCGGTGGGCGGTTCTGGTGCGATTCCTGCGGCATTATGCAAAGGGATTGAGAAGTTCGGGGGACGTCTTTGCTATCAAGCCGAGGTTACCGAGATTCTTGTCGACAATGGAGAGGCGCGCGGCGTCAGGATGGCCGACGGCACGGAGCATTATGCACGGGCGGTTATCAGCAACGCCACGGTTTGGGATACCTTCAACCGGCTTGTCACCGATTCTCGATACAGAGTCGATGAACAGAGGTTTCTGAGGGCGCCAAGCTGGTTCCAGCTCTTTCTTGGGGTTAATGCTGCGGTTATCCCACCAGGATTTGATGTTCACCATGTGCTTGTCGATGACTGGAAGAGCTATAACCAGCCAGGTGGCACCATCTATTTTTCAGCTCCGACGATTCTGGATCCATCACTGGCTCCGCCAGGCAAGCATATTGTTCATGTGTTTGTTAACGGAGATTTCGAGCAGTGGGAGCATTTTGAAAGGGGAAGCAGTGCATACCGCGCCGCCAAAGAGGAGGTCGCCGCCGCTGTTATTTCCCGGACGGAAAGAATTCTGCCCGGATTATCACAGGCTGTCGAGCTGAAAGTGCTTGCCACGCCTCTGACCCATGAACGTTATCTCAACCGCTATAAAGGCTCGTACGGGCCGTTGCTAAAACCGGGGCAAAATATTTTGCAGAAACCCCAGAACACAACGCCGATAAAAAATCTTTTTGCCGCAGGCGACAGTACCGTTCCCGGTCAGGGAGTGATAGCCGTGACCTATTCCGGCGTCTCATGCGCATCATATATTGCGAGGAAATTCGGCAAGCCGCTTGATGAGTTGCAGTAGGTTTTCCTCTCAACTGGCCGCAAGCAGCATATCAATCTCCCTGAACGGAAAATTGGTCAGCTCAGCAAGAATTTTTTTAGTGACGTAGCCCTTGAACAGGTAAGTTCCTCTTCTCAGGCTGTGGCTTTTCCAGAGAATCTCAGAAATAGTTTCATGTCCCGTCAGCTTCAGAAGAAAGGGCAGGAGGGTGTTGGTCAAGGCGAAAGAGGCTGTTTTTGCAACAGCGGAAGGAATATTCGGAACGCAGTAGTGGGTCACGCCGTACTTTACATAGATCGGATTGGTATGTGAGGTGTGCCGGCTGGTGGCGAAGCAGGCCCCCTGATCAATCGATACATCAATAATAACCGAACCGGGTTTCATCGATTTTACCACCTGTTCGCTGACCAGTGGTTTGATAATTTTTTGTTTCGGGCTTAACGCGCCGATCAGCACATCCGACATCTTTGCAAGCTCAGCGATGTAATGATCGTTGGCGATTGCCGTCACCAGATGGCGATTGAAAAATGCCTCGAACCGTCTCAGCCGGTTGATCTCCTTGTCGATGACCGTGACCTGGGCACCAAGTCCAAGGGCATCCTGAGCGGCAAACAGCCCCACGGTTCCAGCGCCGATAATGGTGACATGAGCGGGAGGAACACCGGCAATGCCCCCAAGGAGGATTCCGCTGCCGCCATAGCCGGTTTCAAGATATTTTGCCGCAGTCTGGATTGCCAGTGAGCCAGCGATTTCGCTCAACGTTCTGACAATCGGCAACTCACCATCCCTTGTTTCAATAAACTCAAAGCCGATGGCGGTAATATTTTTTTCGAGCAGTGTTTTGATCAGCCGGGGAGTAACTGTTCCGAGGTGCAGGGCGGAAATGAGCAATTGCCCGGGTGTAAACAGCATAACCTCTTCAGGCTGAGGGGGAGAAACCTTTACAATGACATTACACTTCTCATACAACTCCTCAGGTGATTCGGCAATTCGCGCACCGGCCTCGCTGTAGGCAAGGTCGGTGAAATTGCAGAAATTGCCAGCAGATTTCTCAACGACAACCCTTATTCCCTGCTCAACCAGTATTTGAACGCCGGGAGGTGAAATGGCTACCCGGCGTTCATCCTGAGCTCGTTCTCTTGGTATGCCGAGAACAATATCCATAGCCCTTTCAGGCTTGATCATCCAGCGTTCAAGGGTCTTTGCGACAAGCTCAAACTCGACATTTCCAAGATCAGAAGAGTACCCCATCGGCCATTAGACGGTTGAAAGAATAAAAACAAAATATACGCATTTTAGCTGCTCTCTCAATCAACCCTTTTTAGCCTCGCACGTGCAGCTTTCTGTCGAGCAACAACAGGAAGACTGAAAAGCTCTGAGAATCAATTGAAAGGCGTCTCCGATGCCTCTGATAACGTCTGAGATCACCTCAAAGAGATCCAGCTCCCTTTTTGACTGGATCAAGAGAGTGTCAGGAACCTTTACCATGGCTTCCCATCCCATTTTGGCGGCATATCCAGCCAGTTGCAGCGGCTCATTTTCAAACATCCGCTTGACCTCTTCGACTGCCGACACCATTTTTATGGTTCCCTCTTTTTCAATCGTCGCCTGGCAGGCCATTCTTGTTCCTTCTTTAACAAGGTTGTCAGACAAGAATGCTATTTCCTCTTCATTCAGGGGAGAAAGCAGCTCACCGCCTTCAAGTACCCTTACGTAACAGGTTTGGCATAAGGCGTTTCCCCCACAGAAATATCCTATATGTTCGTGGTTGCTGCGGGCTATATCAAGAAGCCTGTCACCCACGTTCGCCTCATACTGCTTATTATTGATAGTGATTTGCATGGTAAATAATGTTGTGTTTCAAAATACAAGACATTTTTTGTCTTCTTAATAGCAACATCAAAGTTGTTTGAAAAGTTTTACTATTCATGAAAAAACTCCTTTTGAAATTCCACGTCAGCTTGCGGCACCACAAAAAAAAGGGGGAGAGTGGCCGTTGACCTCATCATTAAGATCAACGGCATCAGCAGGTGTTGATTCACGCTAATTGCGTTTTCGACTCCTGTTCGATCTTTTTCAACAGCTCACTGTACCGCTCAATCAGCTTTGCCGGGGTCGTGTCGGTGCCTGAAGGGTGGTGCAGTGCCAGTTTCATCTTCTTTTCGATTTTGAATCCCGGTTTGTAC
>CAIYWF010000156.1 GCA_903929845.1 uncultured Chlorobiaceae bacterium
AATCGAAAAAGGGAGGATATCACTCAGGCATATTGCGGCGGCAACCCCCATCGGTACAGCAATCATGGCAGAACCGAGTGTCACCATCAAACTGCCGTAGATAATGGCAAGGGCGCCAAACTCACCGGGCTCATCGGCAGGATACCAGTTGGAACTGGTAAAAAATTCGCTGAATCCGCGGATCTGGAAAAAAGGAATAGCATCGCGTGCCACGAAATAGAAAATAAAAAGGACAACCACGGCCACAAAAAAGGCTACCGAAAAGAGCATCCCTTCTCCGGCAGTTTTTGCAACCTTCTGCAAGGTGCGTTTGCGGGCGGTTACCACAAAGGCATTCGAACGGTTACGCTCCCCTACACTCTCTTCAGCCATAATCTTGAATGATTTCTTTGATCAATTACCCATCACCGTGATTAAATTTCGATGACGCTAATCTATGGGCTTTCAGGATAGAAACCAACACTGCTTATGTTACAAGTATGAAACATTTGCTATTATAAATAAGTAAACACAAAAACCGGCTCATTGGTCAACCGGTTTTGTAAATAATAGCATCTGTAAAAGGAATATAGAGAAGACACCACAGTGTCTTCCCTGCTGCATTGGTTGTTCCTGTGACGGCAAAAGCAAGAAGAAAAACAAGCCGCAGAAGTTTTTATCATAGCTCAGGATATTGTTTAACTCCCGGAAATATAATCACCAGCGGGTTAACTTTGAAATAGAATTGGCTTAACAACGTTGAATGCGAAGTTTTCTGTTGGTATCTATTACTTTAATTTAGTAAGTTAGTTTAAAATTGGTTAGTTGCATGTACTCATCGTTACCATTATCCTATTGAGGAAAGAAATTTGTACCAATACATTCTTTATCCATAACCCTAAATAATAACATCCATGGCAAACGAAACAAATGATTTCTCGATCGCGCTCAGCAACCTTCTGGATACCGCAGGTAAACTTGCCCAGCAGCAGGTTGATCTCTTGACCAGCGGAGTCAAAGCCGTTGTACAGATTGTGGAGCCCCTTGCTAAAACAGCAATTGATCTTGTCGGAAGTGCCTCAAACACTGTTGGACAGGCATTGCAGAGCATCTCATCAGCAATTGCTCCTAAAAAGTAAGCTGCGTAGTTGAAGTTCAATGAGCACCCTGTGCATGTCGTGCAGGGTGCTTTTTTTTTACCACAACTGCAGACCACGAAAACCCTTTAAGTATAACGAGGATTCTCCTCATGACCTGCAATGCTGTGATCTTTGACCTGGACGGAACACTTCTTGATACCCTTCAGGATCTTGTCAACACCCTCAATACTGTGCTTGCCCTGCACGATTATCCCGTGCATACCATCGATGAGTGCCGTTTTCTTGTCGGACACGGAATGAGAGAGCTGGTCAGAAAAGCACTTCCTGAAGGAGTAGGTACTCCAGAAACTATTGACCTTCTTCTGCCGGAATTTATGGCACACTATGCTGACAACTGGAACTTGAATTCACGCCCCTATCCGGGCATCGGCGCTATGCTCGATACCCTTGCAGAACAGGGAATAAAAATCGCTATTCTTTCGAACAAAGCTGATCACTTCACCCGTCTCTGTGCAGAATTTCTGCTGAAAGAGTGGAAGTTTGAGGTTGTCATGGGACACCACGGCGGCATCGCCCATAAACCCGACCCTGAAGGCGCACTCCTTGTCGCCCGGATGCTGGGAGAAGAACCTTCATCAATTCTCTATGTAGGAGACAGCGGCATTGACATGCTGACCGCAACAAGAGCTGGAATGTTCCCTCTTGGAGTGCTCTGGGGATTCAGGCCAGAAAGCGAACTTGTTGAGTTCGGAGCAAAAGGTCTGGTTCAAAACCCTGAAGAAATTGTTGAATTTCTGGTAGACAGGTTAGATATCATCTTCCCTGACATGACGTAATTTTGGCTTATTGCTTTAAAGTGACTGATTTGATTACGGAAGTCGGACCAAAGCTGTCACTGAATCCATAAACATTAACATCAACTAACCCGCTTTTATGGACATGAACTGTTGCCCACGCATAGGTTCTGTCCGTTTTGGGGTTAAACGTCAAACCCGCTGAAATATCGTCCGCAGAAGCATCAAAAGGAGAACCGCCAGAACCAACAATCACCTGATATGCGTGACCACCGACAGTACCTGCGCCGCTGGTAAATGAGGGTTTCGAGAGATTGAAAATATGCTCATGCCCACAGAAATAAGTGGCATTATAGCGTTCAATCAAACCCCAAAATTGAGCTGCTGAAGTTGTATCCATTCCGTTCGGAGTCACCCCGTTTTTGTAGACATAGGGAGCCGCTGGTTTATGACCAAAAACAAAATAATGTTTTTGACCACGCGAAGAGGCACTGGCCAAGTCATTGCCAAGCCATGCAGTTGGTGCCGATCCATCCCTGCCGACCGGATCGGTATTGATGACAACAAAATGGGAATCAGCTACATCAAAACTATAGGAAAGCTGTTTTTGCGAGGTTATCAAACCATCCACTACGGTTGGATCAACAAATATTGGATCACTGGAATCGCCGGAATAATTCAGATTTGCAGTTGGGAAAGGGAAGCGACTTTTATCGATAATCAAATCGCCCATATTGGCACGCCAGGCATTTTCGTTAGCTACCTGAGACTTTTTCCCCGCTGGCTTTGATTGCGTTTCATGGTTTCCGGGAACCGGCACAACATACGTGCCTGTTTCTTGTAAACTGGTCACCATGCCTCGCCAGAAGGCATATTGCTGACCATATCTATAAAAGTCGGAAGTCGCAACGGTTGCCGCAGTCACAAGCGCTGGATCAGCATTGCCATAACCCATGATCATGTCACCGTTAAAAAAAAGTAATTCTGGCTGTTGAGATTGAATTGTCCGAATAATACGTGACCACGCTTTGGAATTTTGCAGCCAGATTTTATCCTGAGCGGTTAAGGTTGTCGCGGATGGATCTTCACGTGAATCCCCAACAGTAGAGAACGTCAAAACAACGGGATCAGTAACCGCATAAGCCTGCGGTATAGCAGTCAGCAACGTTAGAGATGCGATAGCAATCAACTTTTTGCCTGAATATTTCACTTTCATATTGTTACTCCTTGGATATCGAATTATTAAAATAAATGAACACGGTTACGCTCAAATAATCCTTTATTTATTCACTGATTAAATTCGACCCAAACCTGAAATAAACTTGTTTTACCAATCAATGCGCCTGGCGGAGCAGGATAAAATGCAATTTCAACCGTATGGATTGCTGCACGATCAAATACACTCAAGCCACTGCTTTTTACGATATGTGGATTTTGCTGAACACCATCACGCAACGAGAATTCAACCCGTACCCTGCTTTTTGTTCTCATGTTATTAGCCGAGGCAGGATACTCAACTGCTGCCTGAACCGCAGCTTTTACCTTTGCAGCATAAGCCATGATGGGATCTTCCTTACCTCCACCCCCTTGACTTCTCAACGGCTCGGAAGAAAACCCTTGAACCCCTGTTAGCTCAGCAGATACTGCTTGTGTTTGTATTGATTCAGAAGATGCAATATGCCCTGTTTGCTTATACGGCAGTGGCTCATGCCTTACTGGTTGAGGTCTGCTTGACTTGACCAAACTCCTGCTCTTTGGTTTCGGTAATGGTATTAATGCTTTCTTTTCTTTCGGCAGACCTGTTACTGATGTTTTTTTCTCTTGGACACCGTTTAATTGAATGATTACAGGTGTCGTCATTGCTGCCTGATTGAATTTCTGAACACTAATAAAAACAAAGCCAAGCAAGGAGAGTATCAAGATTTCTGCAAAAAAAGCGAGAACAAAGGCCTTCAGCATTTTATTTTTGCGACACATAACAAAAATCATAACTGAATATCTCTTATAAAGTTGTTTTGTGCGCTGCCAATGCAATCTGCGTCGCTCCCCCGGCTTTAACTGCATCTATTACATGCAATACATCCTGAAGCGATACGCGATCACTCCCGGCAAGAGTAACTGCTGTTTTTTCTGCATTCCTTTGCTTCAATAATTCAGTCAACTGGGGCAATGTTATTTTTTTGCCTTCCACATAAAGATTATTGGCTGATTCAAGCTCAACCAGCAATTTAGGGGCCGGTATTTGTACTGCACTGGAACTTGACGGCAATTTGGTAACATGACCACTTGCCGGAATCATGCGCAAAGAAAACATGATAAAAAAGACTAATAAAAAAAGCATGATATCGATCATCGGAATAATCTCAATTCGTGCCCTTCGTTGTGTGAAATAGCGCATTATTATTTACTATTTGACTAAGAGATGGATTGAAATAAATTTTGACGATTGAGAATCATCACTTTAAGCGTTTCCATTTGATGAACTACTTCCCTGATCCTTGTATTCAGGCTGTTGAAGAAAAATATTCCAATCATCGCAATAACCAGACCGGATGCTGTGGCAATTAGAGCTTCTGCAATACCACCCGTAACTTGACCCATACCACTTTGTATATCGGCAAGAACGCTGAAAGCATTAAACATCCCGATAATAGTACCAAACAAACCAAGGAGGGGCGCCAGCGTTATAACTGTATCGAGAAGCCACAATGAACGGTCCAATTTTGGCACTTCATGCATAAGAGCTTCTTCCAGACTCCCTGACAACTCTTCCTGGCTCAAATGGTCATGCTCGCCATCTATGGCAACTTCAAGTAAATGGAGCAGTGGTACTTCAGCGTGATTTTGATGAAATTCCTGCAAGGTGTTTTTATTGATGATCTTTTTTGAGCGGCACAGTGCAATTGCTTTTTCGCCAACCTTGTACATATTGGCAAGATAGCGCCATCGTTCGATAATGACGGTCAAGGCAAGCAATAAAAGAAATACCATCAGGTACAGCGTACCGCCTGATTCGTTGGCTAACTTGAAAAGATGCTGGAATGACATAAATAAATAATTTCAGTTTTGATTATCGAATCAAGAGAGGGGTGAACCCCTCTCTTGATCATGGTAATGACGTACTTCCGGCTAAAACTTCGCTTAATATTCAAGTCTTAATGTTGCCATCAAGCTGCGTTCAGGTTGCCAAGCGAAAAGATCAGCAGAAGATGGCCCGGTTTTATTCGTCATTGTTGCAGTAATGACATCCTTGTGATTCAGGATATTGTACACACCAAGATTCAGCTTCATGTTCTTGACTCCAAGACCGGGATTCCGGAAGGTATAGCCCACATTGTAATCAAGCGTTGTGTAGGGGCTTATGGCAAGAAGGTCCGTCGCATCTGCAAACTGTTTGCCAACATATTTATAGACAAAAGCGCTTTTCCAATTGTTTGTGTTATATGACAAGGCAAGGGCGGCGGTGCTTTCCGGGGCATTTGCTACAGTCAAGTGATTCTCCTTGCTTTTTGCTGAGTTAAGGGAGCCATTGGTATAGAGAGAAAAGCCTTTGCCAAGCGCATAAGCAACCTGTCCTTCAAGACCTTTGTAGATTACACCGCCTCCATTAATGTAGTACGGATCACCTATAGAAGGGGTAACCTGTGTTAACTTGTTGTCAAAATCGATGTAATAAACATCAACATCAAAAGTAAGGTTATCAGATTTTTGAACATAACCAACCTGATAATTTGTAGATGTTTGCGGGGTTATGTCGGTTTTTTCAGGAGAAAGCGAATAATAGTATGAAATATCAGGGACCAGCATCCCTTGTGCATACTGGGCGTATACAGAAGCGTTTTTGTCAATCTTGTAATTTGCCGTGAGGAAGGGAAGGGTTGCCTTGTATTCATTGTCAATATGTGCAGGGATACGTGCCGCCTTATCCAATACTGCGGCATCAATAGACTGCTGCCATTTCATCAGCTTAATACCCGGAGTAATCTTTAGTTTATCTGTTGCCGCCCACTCAAACTCTGCAAATGGCTGATAATTGTTCCAGCTTGATCCCTGGTCATAATAAATATTTGATGTATGTGAGAGTTGACCAAATAAATTTACGTTATAGTTTGGTGTCATAGCCATATTCAACAGGTTGTAATCGTATCTGCTGCGGAAAGTGTCAGTCCATTCACTCCATAGCCCGACTCTCATCAAACCTGCATCTGTCTGTTTGGTTACTTTCAGGACATTTCCATATATCGTATACTGGTTTATCTTGATATAACCGGGCATTTGATTAGAAAGGCTCGATCCTCCTGGGGTAGGGTAAACTTTAGAAGTAAATGTTGGTACACCTATACCATCATCGGGATTAGCCGAGTCAGCCGAAAGGGTATGATTTCCGTACCAGATGTAGTACGAAGTGTTATTAACACCCCAACCAGAGCCTAAATCACTTTGCAATCGGATATAATCAAATGCGGTACTTTTATCAACCCTGCCATATCCCCAGTAGAGCGCTTTAAGGGGGTCGCTGGAAAGGCCGAAGTTTTTGCCATAAATTGCTGCCTGAGCTTCCGTAATACCTTTGCTTCCATCAGATTGATAGTAGTAATTACTGTTATTGCTCGAAAACAGCGTTAGCAACGTTTTGGAACCAATTGGCTGTTCGTATTTGGCGGTGATGTTTTTACCCCAAAGAGAGCTGTTTGTCAGATAACCATCGCTGGTCAACTCCTGTGCGCTCACGGTCAGTTTTGAACCGCCAAGCGCGGCCATAGTGCCGGTATCAACTCTGGCTCCAACAAGTTTTGTGTTCCAGTACCCCATGGAAATAAAGGGTGAAAAACCAAATTCGCTGGATGGAACCAATGAATATAAATTCACAGAGCCGCCAAACGTTGCCTGGCCTATAGTACTTGCATTTCCAGGGCCGCGCTCGACAATAATATTGTCAATAATGGAGGCAGGAAAATATGCTGTGGTATGGTGTGTAGGACCGTTGGTATCTCCAAACGGAATATCATCAAACGTTACGTTATACTCGCCATCCTTGAATCCTCGAATAACATTCTTTGCTTCCCCAAGACCGGGACCATTGGGTGAAATACCACCACTGACACCCGGAGCAATTGCCGCAATATTCGTATAATCGGCAGCAGGAGATTTTGAATCTTCAAAAAAAGTTTTATCAATTATTGCTTTTGGTTGTGTAGCCTGAAGAGAACTGTGAGCAGGAGCAACGGAAGAAACACCACTTCCCTGAGCGCCAACAGTGCCCAAATCGGTTACTGTTTCAGCTTTCAGGCCGAGCGGAGTCATAAGGCCAAATGTAGCCATTGCGAAAACTAATGGCTTCGCATAAGCTTTTTTTTGTTGTCTCAAACTATTCTTCATTGATTGCTGCACAAAACACCCCCTTTTATATTTATTATTTTTTGAATTTGCTTATTTTTTCACCTATCCAATCTTTAAATACTTTCAAAAAGCATTTTCAGTATTTTTTACAAGCAAAAATTAACATTTCATTTATTAAGAAAATGTAAACTCATTTTTTTGAACTCATTTTTTTAATAAAATGAAACTTATTTATTTTTTTGTTACAAAAACGTAAAATCAGCATTTAATAAATAGGATATTAATTTATAATATTGTTCATTCTGGTCAGTGATTTCTCATACTGCTTCGTGCACATATAAACTCACGTTTTTATAAGAATTCCTGTGGATATGGAAGGCTATTTTTATTCCAACATTCATACTTCTGAAGCATAGACAGGACACTATCTCAATGAGATCAATAATTGTGATGGTTCTCCTTCCTGCTTTACCTTAGCATGCTGTAAAACCCATAAAAGTTTACGGGTGTGTGCCTTCAAATCAATAGAGAGGCTTTTCATATCTGACACAAACGAAGTTTGAATTAGGTGCAATCCCCATTGTATTCAGGGTTGCCTGCAAGGCACAACGATGAAACAAATGCTCGACAATCCCGACAAGGGTGTGCTCATGATTCACGGCAAATAATGGTAGCACCATGACGGAGGATGAGCAGCCAGGGTTGCGCGATAATTGTGCCGTATTTGTTTTTCAGCAGTTTCATCTGCTCAAGCGCATGACCATTGTCGGTAATGTGCGATTGCCGCATATCTACAGCGGGTTTAAAGGAGATTGTCGTCAGGAAGCAATAGAGCGGCTGAAGCTGGTTGGACTTGACCATTAAAATTTCCCTGGCATTTTTCAGGAAAGCCCAATAAATCAAATCCTCAATGGATTGATAACTTATGTGAGGAGTTGCTTGGGGCAGTATTGATTGTTTTATTTTATTTTACTTTGCGATTCTTCTATCTTGATAAAGCCTGGACTTTCCGTTCGGTCAGACTCTTCCATTTTAAAGCATGAGAGGAATGCAAATCAAACCAAAAACGGTATACTTTAGATTAAATCAGACCACTTCTGGTAAGTTGCTTCCTGATAATACACTGCCCTCCAGATGGCATCTCAAGGCTTGTTTATCTTTAAATGAACGCCGTGAGTTCTACGATACGTTCGAGTGGCAAGCTTTCGAAAAAGGGTTTGTCATTGAAAAAAAAAAGAACACTCTTTTTCTTGCAGACCTTAATACCGGCCATGAAATAACCTCACTACCATTCACGTCGAACCCCTCCTGTTTTTTCTCAGACTTCCTTCTGCCGTCCAAACTGAGAGAAGAACTTTGCTCATGCAGCACGATCAGGGCGTTCATGAAGCTTTGTTCCGTTGATGCTCTCATTCGTTCCTACCGAATGCTTGACGAAAACGAAAAAACTATTGCTATCCTGAGGTCGGAATCATTATTCCTTCACGGTAATCATGATGAAGAACCTTTCACGTATTATTTCACTATTTCTCCCTACAGGGGATATGAAGATGAGATGGCAGAGGTTGAAAAGTCCTTAATGAACAGCCAAGATATTGACATTATTCCTGAATTCAGGGAGCTTTATAAGCTAATGATGCAGGCTGCCGGACATACTGTTCAGGACTACTCTTCGAAAATCTGTCTTACGCTCGATCCGAATGCTCCCATTCGTGAAAGCGCCCGACGCCTGCTGCAATTCACTTTTTCAGTCATGCGTCTGAATGAAGTCGGTATCAAAAAAAATATCGATTCCGAGTTTCTGCATGACTATCGGGTCGCCATACGTCGAACCCGTTCGATTCTCAAGCAGCTCAAGGATGTTTTTGACGCAAGTGAAACGGCATATTATCTCAACCTTTTCAGGGATCTCGGCAAACGAACCAATGAATTACGCGACAGGGATGTCTATCTGCTTCAGCAGGCAACCTATTGCCACTATCTCCCCCCTATCCTTCAGCCATCACTGAAGATATTTTTCGATACCATTGCAGCATCCCGAAAAAGGCTGCACAGACAATTTTCCCGTTATCTTTCATCCGACTCATATAAGTCATTTCTTGAAGAATGGGGCGCGTATCTCAACCGCCCGTCGCATCCTGAACCAGAACAAATACCATACGCATTCCTTTCCACCAGGAGTGTTGCCGTTGAAACTATAAAAAAAGCATGGAAAAAAGTTATCCGTCATGGCCGTCTTGTCAGCCGGGAAACAACTGATGCTGAACTTCATGGATTGCGTATCGATTGCAAGAAACTCCGTTATCTGCTTGAATTTTTCGCTTCGATTTTTCCCAAGAAAACAATTATCCCTGTTATCCTGCAACTGAAGGAACTGCAGGAAAATCTGGGTATTTTTGTCGATTTTGCCGTTCAACTTCGTTCTTTGCATGAACAGCTTGCATTGATGCCGCCAGACAATTTACTTGCCGCATCAACAGGCGGTCTTATGACCATTCTTTTTCAAAAACAGGAAGAGGCACGTCTCAAGTTCCACAAAACCTTCAGGTCGTTTGACCATGAACAAACCAGTCAACTGTTTCAAGACCTATTAACGAGCACCTGACCATGAAAACTATAGCCCTGTACAGTATAAAGGGAGGTGTTGGAAAAACGGCTGCGGCAGTC
>CAIYWF010000157.1 GCA_903929845.1 uncultured Chlorobiaceae bacterium
GTCTCACTAATAACAGTGGTCTTGAGGTAAAAGTATCGAATGAAGTCCTTCTGATATTCTTTAGTTCCAACCCTGAATTGTTCACAATACCGGTGTGATTCACTTATGATAACCGACTATGAATGGCCTCTCTGGAGACAATCAAAGCGAATCTGCGGCATTGACGAAGCAGGCCGGGGTCCGCTTGCCGGGCCAGTAGTTGCCGCAGCAGTTGTTTTTCCGCGCTGGTTCAGGCCTGATGATTCCGTTCTGGAACTTCTGAATGATTCCAAGCAGCTTTCAGCAGACGAGAGGAACAAGCTCGCACCTGCCATCAAAAAAGCCGCTTCATTCTGGGCGATCACAGCAGTTGAACACGGCACTATTGACCGAATCAACATTCTTCAGGCCACCATGCTGGCCATGAATACCGCCGTGATGTCATTACCCAAAATACCTGATCTGCTTCTTGTGGATGGAAACAGGTTCAGAACTGATCTTTCCATTCCCTATGAAACCATTGTGAAGGGTGATTCAAAGGTCTTTTCAATTGCGGCTGCATCGGTGCTGGCCAAAACGCACAGGGACGAACTGATGGTGGCATACGGCGCACAATACCCGCACTACGGCTTTGAACGTCATGCTGGCTATGCTACAAAAGCGCACGTTGAGGCGATCAGGCAGCATGGACGATGCCCGATTCACCGTTTAAGCTTCAAGCTTCGCCAACTGGGCGAAAAGCCATGAAGGTTGCTTACGATCCGCACTTGCTCGGACCGGAGGGTGAGCAGATCGCCGCTGACTATCTGGTCAAGGAGGGGTATCGGATCATTGAGCGCAATTACCGGTTTCATCGGAATGAAATAGATGTCATTGCCCTCTCTCAGAAAACCCTCTGCTTTGTTGAGGTGAAAACCCGATTCTCTTCTGCGAAAGGGCATCCTGCCGAAGCTGTAACACCACAGAAACAGCGGGAAATCATCAAGGCGGCTCGTGCTTACCTTGCGTTGTCCGGCGTCATCGATACTGACTGCCGTTTCGATGTGGTTGCAATTCTGATACATGGTATGGAAGGAAACAGGATAGACTCCTTCAGTGTCGAACATTTTCAGGATGCCTTCTGGGCAAGCTCCTGAATACTATAAGGCAAGCATAATAACGGCATTTTTGTTATCTTGTGAAACAAATTTCATCTCACAAGTTATAGCTGATCATTATGCAGGAAGACGATATCCTTACCTCCTTGACCCCTTCAATAGAGACAAGTTACGGCGCAACCAATATCCAGGTTCTTGACGGCATTGAGCATGTGCGCATGCGTCCTGCTATGTATATTGGCGATATTCACAGCAGGGGCCTTCACCATCTGGTCTACGAAATTGTCGATAACTCTATCGATGAAACCCTCGGCGGCTTCAACGACTATATTTTTGTCTCGCTGAATCCTGACGGCTCGGTGACAGTTATTGATCACGGCCGCGGCATTCCTGTTGATATTCACCCCGAAAAGCAGAAATCGGCGCTTGAACTGGTCATGACGGTTATCGGCGCTGGCGGCAAGTTCGACAAGGGTGCCTACAAGGTTTCCGGTGGTCTGCACGGTGTGGGTGCTTCGGTGGTCAATGCGCTTTCGGAATGGTGCGAAGTTGAGGTGTACCGCGATGGCCAGGTTTATTTTCAGCGCTTTGAACGGGGTATTCCCCAGGGTGATGTCAAGGCTATTGGCCCTTCAGACCAGCGCGGCACGAAGACAACCTTCATGCCCGACCATCTTATTTTCAAGACAACCGAGTTCCGCAAGGATATTATTGTCGATCGTATGCGGGAACTGGCGTTCCTCAACAAGGAACTCAGCATTACTGTTCAGGATACTGACGGCTTTCAGGAGGTTTTTCACTATGAAGGGGGAATCAAGGAATTTGTCCTCTTTACCGATCAGAACCGCATCAACCTGCTCAAGGAGCCAATTTATCTCTACGGCGAACGGGATACAACCATTGTTGAAATAGCGCTTCAGTACAATGACTCCTATCAGGAAAATGTCTTCAGCTATGTCAACAATATCAATACACATGAAGGCGGCACACACGTTACCGGCTTCCGCAAGGCGCTGACCAGAACGCTCAATGCCTACGCACAGAAAAACGATTTATTGAAAAACCTGAAACTTGCTCTTACCGGTGATGATTTCAAAGAGGGACTGACAGCGGTCATCTCGGTCAAGGTGGCTGAACCGCAATTTGAGGGGCAGACCAAAACAAAGCTTGGCAACTCGGAAACTCAGAGCATTGTCGAAACGGTGGTCAATGAGCAGCTCTCGGAGTTTGCCGAAAGCAATCCGAATGTGCTCAAGATGATTATTGAAAAGGTGAAGGGCGCGGCCATGTCGAGAGAGGCTGCCCGTAAAGCCAAGGAACTTACCCGCAGAAAGTCGGTACTTGAGAGCTCGGGACTGCCGGGAAAACTTGCTGATTGCTCTATCAATGACCCGGAACATTGTGAGTTGTATATCGTTGAGGGTGATTCGGCAGGCGGCAGCGCCAAGCAGGGACGCGACAGAAGTTTTCAGGCAATTCTGCCTCTGAAGGGTAAAATTCTCAATGTCGAGAAGGCCCGCCTGCACAAGATGCTTGAGAATGAGGAGATCAAAACTATTATTCTCGCGCTTGGCACAAGCTTTGGCGAGGATGAATTTTCCGTGGAAAAACTCCGATATGGCAAAATTATCATCATGACTGATGCGGATGTTGACGGCGCACATATCAGAACGCAGCTGTTGACCTTTTTCTACCGCCACATGCGTGCGCTGATTGAGGCTGGCAGGGTCTTTATAGCACAGCCGCCACTTTATCTGGTCAAGTCAGGCAAGGATCAGCAGTATGCCTGGGATGATGATGAGCGCAACAGTATTTCTGATGGGATGAAAAAGATGCAGAAAGGGAAGGCAAACATCCACATCCAGCGATACAAGGGTCTTGGAGAGATGAATCCTGAGCAGCTCTGGAGCACCACGATGGATCCTGCCCACCGCTCACTTTTGCTGGTCAACGTGGAAAATGCCATGGAAGCTGATCAGGTATTCTCCACACTTATGGGCGACAAGGTTGAGCCACGGCGGGACTTTATCGAGAAAAATGCGCGATACGTCCGCCGCTTAGATGTCTGAGATGCGAACATAAACCTCCTTGTGGAGCTGCTGCACCCATTGATTGAAGAGCTGGCGGCTTTTGTAGTCCAGCGTCATCTCCTCAAGAGCTGAATAGTCCTTTTCAGGATCAAGAGGGTGCGCTGCTATCCGCTCGTTCAACCTGAATATTCCATAAAATGGCTCTCTTTGTGGTGGATTGATTTCCTGTGGTTCACTGATATCGCCGCTCTTTTTCAGTGAAGCTATTATCTCCTGCAATTGGGGAAATAATTTGGCAGGCGAAATCGTCTGCCTGGACGAGCCTGAGATGAGAATCGTACCGCCGATAGGTGCAGAGGCAGAATCATCAGAATATTTTTTTGCCATGTCCGCAAAATTCCCCTTACCGCTCAAAAGATCAGCATGCAGTGCATTGAGCTGCTGAATTGCCTCTGAAAAATCTCCCTTCGAACGATCAAGCCCTATAAGAATATGCCTGACGTGGACAGCATTGTCATCCTTGCTGAGCAACTGAATGAGATGAAATCCATATCGCGTTTCAACAATGTCAGATATTCCCCCTTCCTTGAGTGCATAAGCCGCACTCTCAAAGCTCTGGATAAGCTGGCCTTTCCTGACAAAGCCAAGATCTCCTCCTAATTTGGCAGAACCTGGATCCTGCGAATACTGCATTGCCAGAGAAGCAAAATCTGCTCCCGCAAGCAGCTCTTTGCGAATCTTCTGTATTGTTGCGAGCGATTGCGCCCTGCTTTCCGCTGCAACTCCCCGATATTTGATGATTTGCGATACGGAGACCTCTTCTGGAATCTCTTGTAGCTGACCACGGTTTGTATTATAGAATTCCATCGCCTCATCATAAGTGACGGTTATTCCCGCAGATTTTTTCTTTCGAAGGGTCTCGATCAACTGCTGATTGCGCAACTCCTCACGAATACTCTCGCGAATACCGACAGAGGACTTGCCAATACGACGCTCCATCTCCGCTTTCGACGGGAAACTTGAGCTGATTTGCTTGTAGCGGTCATTGACCATGGTGTCAAGCGAATTAAGGTCAATAGCGACACTATCGATTTTGGCTTTGGCAAGAATGATCTTCTGGTCAATCACCCCATCAAGTATTGAGCGGGACAATCCTTTATCTTTCGCCAGTTCAGGATACTGCAGGCGAGCCATGAGTGCACGGTTATCGATTTCCGATTTAAATATGACCTCATTTCCGACAACGGCAACGACCCGGTCAGCGATTTCTGCAAGCGCTGATCCCTGAAAAAATGATAATCCTGCGATAAGCAGCAATAGAGCGTTTCTCATTACTTTTTTCATGCACCGACTCCTGACTGATAAATATTTTTTAAGTTTTCCGGCCACAAAGGGCGCGATGGTACAGATTGCATAACTCTCAACATCATGACAAAGTCTCTCAGGAAATCTTGCTTCCTCTGAGATGAACAGCACTTTTGGTAAGCCTGAGCCAGTCATACACCAATGGTGCCGCAACAAAGATTGATGAATAGGTGCCGATCATAATCCCGATAAAGACGGCAAAGGCAAAACCTCTGATGGCAGGTCCTGCAAAAATAAAGAGCACAAAAACCGAGAGAAGCACTGTTCCTGAGGTTATAATCGTGCGGCTGAGCGTCTGATTCATGCTTTCATTGAAAATCCTTTCATATTCAGACGGTTTCTGCCCCCGTATTCTCTCCCGGATACGATCGTAAACGACCACAGTATCGGTAATGGAATAACCTGCTATTGTAAGAAAAGCAGCTATAATGCTCTGATCCATTTCAAGCGGCATGAAGGTAAAGATACCGCCAAGAATACTGAAGAGACCCAGCACAGTCAGGATATCATGAAAAATCGCAATCACGCCGGCAGTTGCAAATTTTATTTCAAACCGGAACCCTACATAAAGAAGGATGGCAAAAAGGGATGCAAAGAGCGCCTTTACCGCCGACCATTTCAAATCGGAAGCAATACTCGGGCCTACGGCATCAATACGGACAATTTCATGATGATTCCCCTTGATACGATCGTTGAGAGCGTTGGAAACCAGAGATTTCAATTGCCCGCTATCTCCCTCGAAAACGGTGCTGAAGAGGAAAGAGCGATCCATGCCATACTGCTTCAGGGTTCCTGAAACTCCTGCAGCGTCAAGAACCGAACGAATCTGAGCGACATCAATGTTTTTGTCGAATCGTATCACTACCTCCGAACCTCCCCTGAAATCAATCCCGTAGTTCAGCCCTTTCAAGACGAGCGAACCCATGCCCGCAAGCAGCAGAACGATAGAAAAACCGTACGCAATTTTACGATACCGGATAAAGTTAAAGTTGGTCTTCTGAAAGATCCTCATGAGTTGAAACGTCTTGAAATATTAACCGAAACTTTTGTTTGACATAAGGTTTTTGGCAAGCAGCAGATGGAAAATCTCTCTGGTCACCACGATTGCCGTAAACAAGCTTGCCGAGGTACCAATCATCAGCGTAACAGCAAACCCCTGAATTGGACCGATACCATACGTATAAAGGAGAAAGGCCGCCGAAAGGGTTGTCACATGTGAATCAAGAATCGATGAAAACGCCCGGTCATAGCCCTGCGTGACGGCTGAGACCACACTCTTTCCTTCAGCAAGCTCTTCTCGTATCCTTTCATAAATCAGTACGTTGGCATCGACCGCCATGCCAATGGTCAACACAATGCCAGCAATGCCTGGCAATGAAAGAGAGGCGTTGAACCCCGCAAGTACTGAAAGCACAATTAGAATGTTAAGCACCAGGGCTATATCTGCAGCTATGCCTGCTTTCTTGTAGTAGACAAGCATAAAGATCGACACTGCACAGAAGGCCCATGAAAGAGACTGCATCCCTGCACGGATGTAATCAGCTCCAAGTGATGGACCAACGCTTCGTTCTTCAGTAATCCTGACAGGAGCGGGAAGTGCGCCAGCTTTAAGTACAATTTCAAGATCCTTTGCCTCCTCAAGACTTTCAATGCCGTTGATCACCGAATTACCATTGGGAATCTTGGACTGAACAACAGGAGCACTGTAAACCGCACCGTCAAGCACAATTGCAATACGTTTTCCGATATTGGCTCCGGTAATACGGGCCCATTTCGAGGTTCCTTCGGAGTTCATCGACATCATGACCTCAGGCTGAACACCCTGTGATCCAAAAGTTGCCTTTGCCTCTGTAATAACACCACCTGTCAACTCTGGAGCCTTTTTGACAAGATAGATGGAATAGAGCTTTTCGCCGTTTTTACCAACATCTGGTTTGGCGGCAAGAAGCAGCTCCGTATCCGTCGGCAGAAGCGCCTGTATATCAGAGCGATGCAACAAAGAGGTAACAAACTCCTTTGTGTGCTCGGAAGTATAGGCTGTTCCGTTCTGAAAAACGCCGATTACATCATAAAGCGGTTTTGCAGAGGTAGACTTATTGGTCGGAGTGGACGGTGTCCCGGATTGAGGAAGAGGGTCATGAGCAGCGCCTGATGAATCGAGAGCCAGCGCCCCATGTGCGGCTACACCGTTGTCGACAAGATATGTGTTGATCCTGTCCAGTGTCCTGACCATCACTTCCGGCTCACGCAGAAGCCTGAATTCAAGCTTGGCTGTGCCTTTCAGCAGATTTCTCACTCTGTTTTCGTCCGAAACACCTGGAAGCTCAATAATGATTTTTCTGCTGCCCTGTGTGGTAATGACCGGTTCAGCGACACCATACTGGTCAATACGATTGCGGATAATCTCTTTTGCGCGACTTAAAGCCTCATCAGATTCCTTTTCCAGCTTTCCAACAATTTCTTGGTCGCTGTTGCGTATATCATAAAAATAGCGGCTCAGGCGAATATTTTCATTTTTGAACTCAGCAACCAGAATATCTATAACTCGTGCATCACTTTGGCTGGACTTTGCTCTGACGGCCTGCATGATGGCAGCGAACTTCGCATCTTTATTCCATGCTTTCTGTTCAAACAGATCCACTTGGTCAACCTCCATAACGAGATGCATCCCGCCTTTTAAATCCAGACCAAGTTTCAGACTTTTTTTCCGGGCATCTTCAATTTCCTCACGGTGATTCAGCGCATATTTCAGACTGTCCTGGGAAGACCCAAAACTATTGAGCTGTTTCGAAAGGGAGTAGTCCCGCCAGGTTGGCCACAGTGACCAGACCGCAACAAGAGTGACTACTGCAATGAGAAGAAGGTTTAAACGTTTATTTTTCATGGATAGACATCGCGTTACGCTCGGAAAAAATAATTCAGCCAATATATAAAATGGGGTAGTGATTAACTAACCTGAATTATTCATCAAAGCAATAAAAAAGGGGCGCAAAAGATATCACAATTGCTTATATTATTGGTAGTTAAGATCAATAAACAAAGCCCGATATCGATGGAACCCCTTGAAGCGAATATAGTCATACCAGA
>CAIYWF010000158.1 GCA_903929845.1 uncultured Chlorobiaceae bacterium
AAAATATAGAGAATAACTCCAGAAACGAGAATCATGAGGAAAGAGAGAAAAAGCCCGAAACTGGTAAATGACCGCCAATTGAAAGATCGATTCATGGTATGCCTTTGATTATTTGTTTATTTCTTACATGTCTGCTATAAAGTGGGACGACCTTTTTGTTCTTTCCTTGCGGGGCAATCGTGGTAGTCGTGAGAATTTCCGGCTATTCGGTGAGAATGTATCCAGATCTTTGAGCCTCTGGCCGGAAACGCCGGGCTCCAGTTCGGCAGAAAAGAAGGTAATATGCCGAGCTGGAGCTCGGCGTTCCCAGACTGCTTTTGCGTTTAAAGATGGTTATAACATTTGATCAGATTCATGCTCAGATAATAAACTGCAAGGTAATTGATTGAGATTTTCATAAATTCACTGCCACTATAAAGATGAAATGATCACGTCTTGAAAACTGAAATCATCAAGAAAAGCATAAAGACACAAGCCAGGCTATTATAAAACATACGGAGAGGTGCGAGAGTGGTTGAATCGGACGGTCTCGAAAACCGTTGTGCGCTTCGGTGTACCGTGGGTTCGAATCCCACCCTCTCCGCAGAACGATAGTCCAGCACTATCCCATATAGTCCGAAAAGCCCTGTAAAATCAGGGCTTTTCTTGTTTTTAGGTCTACCCTTGTTTATATTTGTTTTGTGAAATCAAAGTTTTTTTGTGGTGTTTTTGGGGGTATGATACCACAGAACGTTTTCGGATACCACCAAAACAATATTTGAGCCCATGCCTAAACGGATAGCGCCTCTTTCTGAGGTACGAGTTAACAAGGCCAAACCAACAGACAAGGAATACAAAATTTCGGATGGTGGTGGCCTGCACCTGCTGATCACTCCAAGCGGGGGTAAGCTCTGGCGCTTGAAATATCGTTTTGATGGAAAAGAAAAGTTGCTTGCCTTTGGAAGCTATCCCGAAATTTCTCTGGCGATAGCACGGCAAAGGCGGGAAGAGACTCGAAAACTTTTGGCATTCGGTCAGGATCCTGGAGAGGCAAAAAAGGCTGCAAAAAGAGCGGCTGCCATTGAGGCTACCTCTGCTTTTGAGTTGGTCGCTCATGAGTGGTATGAAAAGAATGAAGCGGTTTGGTCTGCTGGTCATGCTGCCACCGTTAAAGGCAGGCTCAATAAAGATGTTTTTCCTGCATTTGGCAGTAAGCCGGTTAGTGCTATTACGGCTTCGGATGTTCGGGCTATGCTTTTGAAGATAGAGGCGCGTGGTGCTTCTGAAACTGCTGTCAGGATTAAAATCATTTGTGGGCAGGTGTTTCGGTATGCCGTGGCAACAGGAAGGCTGGAACATGACCCTTCGACAGCTTTAAAGTCTCATGAGATATTCCGGAAGCGCGTCACCCGGCACCATGCCGCTATTACGGATCCGAAGGCATTGGCTCCTCTGTTGATGGCGATTGATGAGTATCAGGGAACCTTTGTCGTGAAATCGGCTCTGCAATTAACTCCCCTGCTGTTTGTCCGCCCTGGCGAACTTCAGAAAATGGAGTGGTCTGAACTTGACTTTGAGGCTGCTTTGTGGTCTATCCCTGCTGATCGCATGAAGATGAAGCAGCCGCACGTTGTGCCGCTTGCCAAACAGACCCTGAAGATTTTTAAGGCACTTCAACTGGTGACTGGCTCCGGGCGCTATATTTTTCCTGGCCGGACAAGTTCACGCCCCATAAGCAATAACAGCGTCAATGCTGCTCTTCGATACCTTGGTTTCGACAGGGACACGGTAACCGGTCACGGGTTCAGAGCGACAGCTCGAACGATTCTGGATGAAGTGCTGGGCTTCCGTGTTGATCTGATCGAACACCAGTTGGCTCATGCTGTCAGGGATCCGAATGGACGCGCCTATAATCGCACCTCCTTTATTGATGATCGCTGTCAGATGATGCAGGCATGGGCGGATTATCTGGATACTCTGAAAGCCGGTCCGAAGAGTGCTGCTCTGGATGCTTTGCCTACTCTCCCTTTGTTTAAGACTACAAAATAATTATCTCTTTTTTTCTGTTCCTGTACTACGTTGAGCAAGCATATATTTGCTGAGTTTTTTATACTTTCCAAGTACATCGAAACGTTTTAAAAAATATTGGCGCGTGTGGTATGGGGGTGGTTCAGGCAAGTGATGAGGATATTCGGTTGGGGGTATCCTCTGCTCTGCTGGCATTGCTGGAAGGGCAAGGTTCGGAACGGGATTTTGCGGCAACAGCGGAATATGTTCCTACAGAGCAAGAGCTGGTTATGGAGCTTTGTAATGCGAGGGGGTGCAATTGGCGATTAGCTTCGATGATGTCAGGGGTTGACGCCAGTTGGAATGGAAATGCTGTTGGCCCTTACTGGCCGTTCATGCGCGGCATGGATAATTTCCCTGAGATTCCGTTGTTTCACATGCTGACGCCCAATGAATGGAGGGAGAAACCTCTGGCATTTATTTTGAGGCAGATCCGGTCAAGCCCTACAGTGTATAGGAATATTGTTGTGTATAGTGTTGACCGATATCGAATAGCGGCGCGAAAAAGGCTGACGGGGATTGCTCAAGGCAAATGGATTGATGCGGATGAGCTTGATAAGAGCGCTCCAATGAAGCGGCAGGCGCTTGAAGAACGATACTTCCGGCTGCTCAATGCTGAATCATTACACCGTAGTGACATTGCTACTGATTTTGATGCGGAACAGGAATGTTACCGCTTTCATCCTGATACTGTAGAGCATATCGCTCCGCTTCTTACTACGGCAGACTTGATAAGAAAGGTTCTGGCTCTCCAGACATTGCAGCAGCTCCTTGATGAAGCCGTGGAGAACAGAGTGGAGACGATGCCTGCGACCGGGTTCACCACTTCGACACCTGGGGGAAGGGAGGCAACAGCAGAACGTCCTGAAAACCAGAAAAGAAAAATCCCTGATTTTAAAAAGAATCGAAGCTGGACTCAGTTTGTTCAGAATAAAGCGATCCTGGATGAATTCAGGCAAATTTGCCATGAGGAGGGATGTACCAACAAAAAACAACTTGTGGATGAGTTTTGGCTTCTCCACGGAAAGGAGCTGGATGGAAAGAAATCTGGTCTTTATGGTGCCTGTTGTAATAATGAAAAAGCAAACAAATTTCTGGAACAAACAATCAGTGAGCACAAAATGGCGAAATAAGCAAACTGCAAGCGATCATAAAGCGTTTTGTGAACGTAATATACTGTATATTAATGAGTAAGCAATAACTTCATTGTATGTTATTTGTGTAGCAATAATGCTATGCAACTTTAACACGTGATACAATGAGTACTGTTGATCCCCTTCAGAAGCCGAAAAGGCAGTTTCTCAACCTTGATAGTTTGGTTGAGTTCGCCGTGCAGGTTTATGACCTGCCAATTTCCCGGATTTCAATTTATCGAGCAGTGAAAAGTAAAAGTTTGCCTTCGTTCAAGGTGAATGGGCGATTGCTTTTCAGGATTACCGACGTTGAGCAGTGGATTGAGGGTGCCTCTGAGAAAAAGGGAGGTGCGTGATGAATGTCTCAAAATTCTATCGGCTTCGAGAAATTATCGGGGACCGCAAACTGGGAATCCCTGGTATTGTGCCGGTCTCACGGGCAGCATGGTATGCTGGTATTAAAAATGGGCGTTATCCAAAACCCGTCAAACTCTCTGAAAAGACTGCTGCATGGCGGGTATCTGATATTGAGGTGTTGGTCGAAAGACTGAATAAGGGGTGTTGGAACGAACAGGTGGAGGAATAGGAGCCGAATAAAAAAGCCCTGCGTGAGAGGAGGGACACTCTATGAGTGACGCACATGATTCAATCGGGCTGCAGGCTGCCCGGTTGCGGGAGGCGAGAGTAACAAACAGGGCGAAACAAACGGCCAACAGTCATGGACGTTACGGTACCGATGCGGAAGAGGTGTTAAAAAGTGCGGCTCCGGTGTTCCCTCTTGAGGTTTTTCCTGAAGCTTTGCAGGTGATGACGAGGGAGGCTGATGAGCGGCTGAATTATGGCATTGCGTTTACGGGTTGTTCGATGTTGTTTGCTGCTGCGTCGGCTATCGGGAATTCGTGTGTGGTGGAGATGAATCCGGATTGGATGGAGGGAGTGACGTTATGGATGGTGTTGGTCGGGCATACGGGGAAGGGAAAGGGCCATGCGTTGAAACGGGTGCTGAAAGAGATTGAGCTGCAGGATGCCTCACGATATTCGGTGTGGGTGGAGGAGATGAAGAGGTATAAGCGGTCATTGGAGCAGTTTAACCGGGAGAAGAAAAAGGAGCTGGTGAGCGATGCTGATGAACCGGAACTGCCGATCTGGAAAAAAGTTATTCTGTCGGATGTGACGCCGGAGAAGATGGGCCGGGTTCATGCTGATAATCCTCGAGGAATTTGCCTGCATGTGGATGAGCTTGCCGGTTGGCTGCAGACGTTTAACCGATATAATGTCGGGAATGCTCAGAAGAGTTATAACACGGCGTGGAGCCGGAGCCCGCTGATTATTGACCGGGTCGCGGCTGGGTCGATCAGGATTGAGGCGCCGTGCATTATGGTTGGCGGAACGATTCAGCCAAGAATATTGCCGGAGCTGATGGCAGAGAACCGGGGTGATGACGGGTTTACGCATCGGTTGCTCTTTTGCTCTCCGGATGCGGAGGCAAAACCCTGGAACCGGGAAGATTATGACAAAAGTATTTTCAGTCGATGGGATGGGGTTATGCGAACCTTGTTGGCGCTCCCTTATGAGGTTGGTGATGTTGTTCTTCCGCAGGTGCTGAAATTTAAACCTGATGCGAAAGCTTTGCTGCATGATTGGCAGGGCATTTTGACAAAAAAAGCCAACCTTTGCCGCAGTGCCTATATCAAGGGTGTGTATGCAAAGATTGGGCAGTATGCCATTCGTCTCTCTCTGATTATGCAGATGGTCCGGTATGCCTGCCGTGAGGGCAGCAAGGAACAGATCAGCATCGAATCGGTACACTGTGCGATAACGTTGGCCGAGTATTTCAAGGCGAGTCACCTTCAAATTTTTGAGGAGATTGAGAGCCATTCGCCTCTGGATGACTTGTCGGAGGAGAAGATACACCTGTACCATGCCTTGCCGGAGCTGTTCAAAAAGTCGGAGGGTCTGGCGATTGCAACAACGATGAACATGGCGCCAAGGACGTTTGAGCGGTTTGTTCTGAACAAGGTGTTTTTCAAAAAGAAGCGCTGGGGGGAGTATGCGAAACAGCTTTAAAGAAGATACCCCTGGCGGAAGTGGCGAAAGTGGCGGAGAAATTGGGATGTTGTTGCTTTTCCTACCGTTGCAGGGATTGCATTTCGCCATCATTTCGCCACTTTCGCCACCATGTTGCCACCATGTCGCCAACAGGTGAAGTTATGGAAACCGTTCATGGAAAAGGCGTTACGGGGTTTTCCGCCAGTTTCGCCAGTTTCGCCACTTTCGCCACCACCGGTAAAGTTCTGAAGCAATGAACGGGTTCTGCGATGGCGAAAACCAGCCTGACGGAAGGGTGCTGGTGTCGTTCAGCCAGCATCAGGCGGAGGGGTTCCGGTCGGAACGGATTCTGTTTGACCGGGTTGAGGGAATGGTGCGGTTTAAGGGGAATTATTCGGCAACGGCGTTCAGGGAGGAGTATCGGGATGGGGAACATGCGTTGCCGGGTCAGGAGCTGATTATCTTGGATTTTGATGACCGGTATTCGATTGGTGAGGCGATGCTTGATTTTGCCGAGTATGTGGGGCTGATTGCAACCACGCGGAACCATTTGCGGGAGAAGCATGGGGTGGTGGCTGAGCGGTTCAGGGTGATTCTGCCGACGGATAAACCGATTATGCTTGAGCGTGAGGCGTTCAAGGTGATGATGGCGGAGGTGATGCGCCGGTTTGTTCATGCTGATCCGGCGTGCAAGAATATTGACCGGATGTATTACGGCTTTCCTGAAGCGGAGGTTTACTACCTGGAGGGGGGGCGGCTTTTTGACTGGGAGTGGTTTTATCGGGCGGCAATGGTGAGGCTGCATGAGAGGGAGTGGCTAAGGAGAGGAAGGGAGCGACGGGCAGAGAGTGAGGCGTCGCTTCAAAAAAGCTACAGGACGTTTTTTCTGAACCGGTTTGTACCGGGGAACAGGAATAATGCGCTGTTTCAGCTCGCCTGCTGGATGAGGGATGATGGGATTGTTGAGCTGGAGCAGTTGTTATGGGAGTTAAACAATGGATCGGGGTGTCCGCTTGATGAGCATGAAGTGAGGCGGATTCTCCGACGGGTAGAGTGAGCTGACGGATTATTGACCAACTCTTTTTTTGATGGTGTCTACAAGCTTGTTGAGTTCGAAAAGCTCTTTGTTGATGTCGATGGTGGCCGTTTGGAGCTGCTGGATTTTTTCGGTGCACTGGGTAAGCATGACGGTCAGGGTCTGGTCGGGTGGCGGTGGTGGTAGTTCCGGGGCTCCTTTTTTACCGTAGAGAATGTAGTTGACGTCAATACCGACGGCTTCGAGTTTTTCGCGCAGGATGTTGCCGATGCGGTTTTTGCCGGTGACGTAGGCGTTAATATAGGAGGAGTCTTTGGCTCCTATGGCCTGGCAGAGTGCCACTTGGGTTTTGAATTTCTTCTTTATCTCTCCCTTGAGGCGTTTGGCTTCGTCGGTGTACGCGCCTGATACAGGCATATCTTTACCTTTAATCCATTATTTTGCTTACCTTTGATAGATAATTATATCCAATATTGAGAATAAAAGCAAACAAAGAGTACGAAAGATAACGAATGATAAGGATAAGCACGGGAACGGGCGGAGGGAAAAAATGGATAGTTCTTTCTCTATTTTCCCATTTTCCCGTATAAAAAAAGGTATGCGATGCCGGCAGCGAAGATTACAGAAGAGGTTACCCGGTGCATTAGTGAGGCGCTTGGTGCCGGGCATTACCGGGAGGTGGCTTGCAAGCTTGCGGGTATTGACCGGCGGACGCTGTTGAATTGGCTGAAGCGGGGTGAGCGGGAGCGGTCTGGTTTGTATCGGGATCTGTACCTCGCGGTTGAAAAAGCAGAGGCGAAGGCGGAGGTGTTTCACCTGAAGAATATTGAGACGGCTTCGGTGAAGAACTGGTTTGCATCAGCGTGGTTTCTTGAGCGGAAGCATCCTGAGCGATGGGGCAAGCGTGAGGCTCCTCTGGAGGATGATCGGGAGCGGGATGAGGTTGTGGTTATTGGGTAGAGGATGTTGTTTCTGGTGTATATTTGTATAAATTGAACGTCACTCAGGGTTTTTGCTGCTCAAATAACTCTTCTGCTGGTATGGAAACTATAGGTAAAATTGCGATTTTCATTGGCAGTTTCGCAATTTGTACAGAAGTTTATATTCATTTAATTTTACGCAACCCGCGCCCTAATATACCCTTAGCTAAGCTAGGTAACATCGCTATTATCATTGGTATTTTCGCAATTTGGTCAGGATACACCCTACAACCTGATATACCCAAAAGCGAAAGAATAGGTTGTGCAATATCCAAAAGCGAAAGAATAGGTTGTGCAATACCCAAAAGCGAAAGAATAGGTTGTGCAACCGCCGCAGTGCCCCATCTATCCGCTAATGATTCAACTTTGATTGCAGAGCGTGAAAAATATAGTGCAAAGCTTAAGAAAGCATCATATTCGTTTAACACACCCACTTCTGTCAAAATTGATACTCCATTTACAATATATTTCCTATTAAATCCTCTGGATACACCTCAAAAACTGGCGAATAAACTGAGACGCAAAGTCTGGCATGAACCTTTTGGGAAAGAGCAAAAAATAGAGGCCGACCAAACAAAATGGAGTGCTAAAATGCGCGTCACGTTGACTGGTGAAGATTTTGAGATTACCCCAACTGAAGGAAAAACATTTGATGGTATAAAAACGCCTTCTACCTATAAGGAGACCTCTTGGAGCTGGCGCATACAGGCTAAAAATGTTGGCGAGGCGCTTCCGCTCTATCTCAATGTATGGTGTGAGTTACCTCAAGAGCTTGGAGGGCCTATGGAAATGATCCCTACATTAAACAGATATATCCGTGTAGATGTTACTCCGATATGGGTATTAAACACTTATTGGGAAAGGTGGAAATGGATTCTTGGGGGTATTGGTGCTGCACTTGTAGCTGCTTTTGGATTGTGGTGGAAGAGCAGACACCCCGAGGGTACAACAAGTTGATTTTTTGGTGTTCATCTGAAAAGTATTTTCTGTTCACAATCTTCCCGCTTTGATTACTTTCTTGTTATTCACAACTGCTGTGGAAAACTGGAGGCTCAAAGTGAGATGTGTGTTGTCGGTTATGAGGAGGGAAAGGAGGGTTTGGGCACGGGAGGTTTCCGTGCCCTTTTTGGTTGTGGGGGTTATTTGGGGATCAGGCCGTGTGAGAAGAAGCTGAAGTGTTGGTTGTTGCCGATGATGATGTGATCGAGAAGGTTGATATCGAGAATATTGCCTGCTTCGATGAGCTTGGTAGTTACCTCTTTGTCGGCTTTGCTGGGCTCGGGGTTCCCGGATGGGTGGTTGTGAACGACCATGATTGAATGTGCGTTGGCGAGGAGTGCGCCTTTAAAGACTTCGCGGGGGTGGACGAGTGAGGCATTGAGGATGCCTTTGCTGACCAGTTCCATGCCGATAACGTCATTTTTGGTATTCAGGTAGAAGACATGGAGTTCTTCGCTGGCGCGTTCTTGCAGGCCGATGGTGTGGCAGAGGTCTACGACCATTTCTGCGCCGTTAATGCCTTTGGTGTAGATGATCTGGGATTCCCTGACAAGGCGGATTCCATAACGGGGAATGGTGACGGTGGCGGATTCGCTGGTGAAGAGCGGCAGAGTGTGTGAAGAGTGTTGCATGGCTGTGAGTGCTTGGTTGAGCAATATGGCTTTTAAGCCATTCCCCGGGGGGACAAGGGCTTCCCCATGCCAGGCAAACTTTTTGTGCAAGGGAGGAAGTGAGCTGCACAAGGTACTCCGCGGAAGCGAACGACCCTTGTGCAAAAAGGCAAACTGGCATATCTTCAGCCCGTCCCACGGGGGATGCTTTTTATTCGCGAAGCGGTTGCCTTCATGCAGCAGGGGCGGTACTCCGGCCTTGCTGCTCTTCTGCAAGCAAGGGGGTTGGGCCGAAACGAATAGAGGGGGCTTTACCGAAAGACGTTTCGGCCCAACCTGCTTGCTTTGCGTGTTTTCGTTCGGGCTGGCGGGGCGCTTGCTTTTTCTTGCAAGCGGCATGACAGACCGGGTATATCGCTGTGATTGATGGTGGCAAGGCTTTGGCGGGGTGCTTGCTTTTTTTCCTGGCAAGCAGCATGACAAAGCCGCTGGCAAGAGCACGGCGAAGCCGGGCTGAAGCTCGCGCCGGAGCGGTATACAGGGGGCTCTCCCCTTTCGCGGAGGCGCGAGCGATCACGTTGACATTCGCCTTGCCGGTACTCCGGCAGGGCGATTTGCCGCTCTTTGGTGAGCATCCGTTACACTGAAGCGCCTTCTTGCGGAAGCGGAGGGCTGGTACGCGCTTTTTGCTGGTTTTTTTGCAAAAAGCGTGCCAGCCTGGGAGCTGGAGCAAGAGGGCGCGGTTGACCGGGCTTGGCGGGATGGTTGATCCGGGTTTTTTGAGCGGATTTTTGTCTTTACCGAATTCTTCATTCTCAGCACGGCGCAAAAGCTCTTCCGCTTTTAGCCGTGCGAGAATGTTCTGCAGCAATGAGCTTTCGGGTTGGCCAGTGGGAGGCGGTTGGTGGTTCTTTCTGGAGAGCAAAGGGCGGTTTTACGGGTGCAAGTGGAACCTGGAGAGCTTGGCAATCCCACTCCCCTGCCCTGTACAGAGCTGCATGGAGGGAGCGCCAAAGGTAAGGTGGCCCGCCAAAACCCGACTTTACATAATAGCAAATTATAGAACACGGTACCCCGTGTAGGCGCGTAGCGCCGGGTCTATAATTTCTATTATGTAAGGCTGGCCGGCCCCGCCCGGCCAATGGCACCAGCCGCCCTATGTTTTGTTCCGACGCCAGCAAGCGAAGCGCGCAGACGCTCTTCATGCACATTGCAGCGTTGCCCGAAGTGAGTGAGGCGAAGCCGAATCGAAGGAGCGGCAATGCTGTATTGTGCCATGCTACCACAGCGGAGCCGGGCGCCAGGCAGGGCGCGAGCACCAAGCAGTCAATGTTGGCATAAAGCATCGTGCGCACTGCCTGACGTGCGGCGGAGCTGCATTATTCTTTCTTCATTTGCGCATCACCGGGCTGGAGGTGAACGGCGCTGGAGCGGCAGTGCAATTGGCGCCGCCTGGCTGAGCAAGCGTGCGCCGATTGCGCAGAGCGGAAGTGACGGGCACCGGAAGCACAGGGCGCAAGCTTGCTTTACCTTGGCGCTCTTGTTCCTCAAGGGCGCTTTTCTTCTCCCTGCTGACCGTCTCTTATAAGGCGCTCTGCACGTTCTGGAACCGGAGCGGGTCGATTCATGGAGCTGCGTGCAGCGAAGCGGAGCGGCGGCGGAATGAAGCGAGTTCTTCCCGCGCAGGTGGAAGAAGGCTTGCAGTGCGCCTGTATCGCCTTGCCACCTCTTGGTTGCTGGCTGCAGAATATTCCTCAGCCGGGTGACTTGAGAGCAACGCGGTTCAAGTCACCCGGCATGGCGTGATGGCCGGTCAGG
>CAIYWF010000159.1 GCA_903929845.1 uncultured Chlorobiaceae bacterium
GCCGTGGAAGGCGGAGTCGAGGCAGAGGAACTGCTGGGGGTTCAGCTCAATGACTGCGTCAATCAGTTCTTTGGTAACGCTCTCTTCAAGGCAGAGCAGGAGTGCGCCATCGGAGACGGAGAAGAGCTCTTTTCCGGTGATGGTTTTGGTTTCGATGTTGCCAGTCAGGGTAAAGCCAGCTTTGAGGAGGATTTCATAGAGCAGCTCTTCTGGTGTTGCCTTCGCGTCAATATGGTCGATATGCAGCATGAGCTGATCAAGGATCTGTTCCGTAGAAGCTGATGGCTCAAGCTTCTGCCACTGGCGGAAGTTTGACTTGTCGAGCTTGAGCACCTTGAAGCCCCGATCCTGCCTGGCGGCATTGTCGAGATCAAGCTTGCCCTCCTCTTCGGTGTTGAGCTTGTTGATGACCCGGCGGATGCGCTCTTTGCCGATGTCGGCTATGGTTTTGTAGCCAGCCTTGAAGGCTTCGCTCTCGGAGGCGCAGGGTTCGGGGAGCTGGACGAGGATGAATTTGCGGTTGCCGTTGTCCTGCTTGTTCAGGTCGAGAACGGCGTGGGCGGTGGTGGCGGAACCGGCGAAGAAGTCAAGGATGAGGTCATTCTGAACCGTACCTGAAATAGACAAAACAAGCGCTACTAATTTTGTAGGCTTAGGTGTATCAAAGATATTTTCCGGAAAAATATCTTTGATCTCATATCTCGCGATTTTGTTATCTCCAGCTTTCTCTCTGTCCCACCAAGTCTCCGGTGTAATACCGACTTTAACTTCACTTAAAAATCTTTTTTGCATTGGGCGCCCCATTCCATCGGCTCCAAATGTGAGTCTGTTGTCTTGCAATAGCTCATAATATCTTCTCTCATTAACAATCCACGAACGAGATTGTGGCGGTAAAAACTCTTTGCCTGTTGGGCCTTTTATCACATAAAATCCACTTTGACTAAAAGTTCTCGCAGATAAATCACTCGCTCGCCAATCTCCTCTGGGATCATTATCAGGATTTTTGAATGCTGTTAATTGCTCATCTGTTCTTTCAAGTAAACCCGGCATCCAAGAATCAATATTTTTACTGTAACAAATTACAAATTCATGAGTTGCCGATATACCCTTAGCATCATTTGCCGGACCATATTTTTTTTGCCAAACAGGACATGCCACAAAATTCTCCTCCCCGAAAATCTCATCACACAGCTTCAGCAGATTACTCACCTCGTTGTCATCAATGCTGATAAAGATCACGCCGTCCTCACGGAGCAGATTCCTTGCCAGATAGAGCCTCGGGTACATCATGTTCAGCCACCGGGTGTGGTAGCGAGGATTTTCCTTTGCATTTGCTGACTGGCTGTCTTTCCATCTCCCCTCATGCCCGGCATACTCCAGATAGGTTTCAAGGCTTTCGCTGAAGTTATCGGGGTAGATAAACTCCTTGCCAGTGTTGTAGGGCGGGTCGATGTAGATCATCTTCACCTTGCCGTAGTAACTGGTCTGGAGCAGTTTGAGCACTTCAAGGTTGTCGCCTTCAATAAAAAGGTTTTCGGTGGTATCGAAATTCACTGATTCTGAGCGGCAGGGTTTGAGCGTGGCGGAGCTGAGGGTCTGGATCAGGTGCAGCGCCTCTTTTTTACCGGGCCACTCCATGCCGTAGCGCTCACGGCGTGACTCGAACGTGTCGCTGAAGGTGCCAAGTTCGGCCTTGAGCTTTTCAAAGTCGATGGACTCCGTCAGCTCGCCCTTTTCGTTGCGGGTTTCGGTAAAGACTGTTGGAAAAAGCTGTTTCAACCGGGCACGGTTTTCGGCGGCTATGTCGAGCGTGGTTCCTTTCATGGTTTCGGGCTGGATCTCTGCCATAGTCTTGATCATGTGGGGTTTAGTTCATCGACCAGCGAATGGTGAAGAGGGTTTGCTCTTCGACGGCTTGGCGAAGCCGCTATTCAACGTTGTCGAGCAGGTCGTCTTGCTGGTGTTCGGCAAACTGGTAGGAACATAGGATGAGTTCGCTCTGATGTAACGGGTTGCTGTAACCCTCTTTTTTGAGCTGTTTATAGTTTTTTGTTTCGAGAATACAGGAGAACAGGTAAAATTTTTCAGCCATCTCCATTGCCCACTGCTTGCGCAGATTGGCGGATGTAATGATGAGGATACGGCGTTTGCGTTCAGCCCATTTTTGGGCAATGACCAGACCTGCTTCAATGGTTTTGCCGAGACCTACTTCGTCGGCAAGAATTGAGCCTTTGGATAAGGAAGAACGGAAGGCAAAAAGGGCGACGACTGAGTTCGCGTGCGTAGTATGAGGCATGGTACCGGGTCACAGGCATCACGTTGGTTGGGTAAACCAAGACTTGACTATCTCTTTTTTATTCGAAAAAGCCAATATCTACTTGATCAACAATCCTACAGGAAGCTATTAAATCGCTGAGTTTTAATTGGAATATACGCAATAATATACATAAGGGCTTTAATTTACAGCGGTTCAGCAGATAATTTTTCAATAATCACGCTCCCTTGCTTACTTTCGTTTTAACTGAACCGCCCATGCCGGAGCAAGGAGCGGCAGTCAGGCACTGAGCGAAGCGAATATGCTGGCTGCCACATCCAGAAGCTATGCGGCTTGCCGTTAGCCTGCTTTCAATTTCACTGAACTACCCCCTCCTCCCCTCTCCCATATCACCCTCAATTCGCCCCTGCCCTACCTAATCCGCGCACGCGGGGGTTCATGCTGCACGGCTTGCCATGACTGCGTCGCGAGGCTGCGCAAGCGAAGCGCGCTCTCCATGCAGCTTGGCGCGGTACTCCGTGCCGTGCTGCCATGCTTTCAGGCGGAGCGGCTTA